>NZ_JBEOWS010000039.1:0-42681 GCF_040296125.1 Streptomyces sp. NPDC002265
CCGATGTCGTTCGGCGAAAGGCGGCTCTGTGCGATGAGCGCGCTGAGCCGCTCCTGCAGTGCCCGGTCTGCGTGGCGTGCTGCTGCCAGCAGGCTTCGTCCGTACAGCACGAGGGTGCTGCCCGCGGCCAGTTCGATCTCGTGCGGCTCGAAGACGGGATCGCCCAGTCCCAAGGGCTCGTTGGAGGGCAGATCCGCGAAGTGGACCTGGCCGGCCGGATCGGAAACGATGGGCGGAGGATGTCCGGCGCTCGCCATGACGCAGCGGCGGGAAACGGGGTCGTAGACCGCGTACAGGCAGGTGGCCCCGACGAGTTTCTCCAAAATGGCTGCGGACCCCGCCGTATGTTCGCGTTCGACCAGCCGCGGCACCATGTCGTCGAGCCGCGCCAGTACTTCGTCGGGGGCGAGGTCGATGTGGGCGAGCGTGCGTACGGCGGAGCAGATCTGCCCGATGCAGGCAACGGCCTCGACACCCGTGGCGGGTATGTCGCCGACCGCGAGGGCCACGCGGGCGCCGGAGAGGGGGATCACGTCGAACCAACAGCCGCTCCCCCCGGCGTGCGCGTGGGCCGGATGGTATTGGTGCGCGATCTCGACGGCACTCTGATCAGGGACGCTGTGCGGAAGCATGCTCTGCTGGAGAGTCACGGCGGCGGCACGCTCACGGGTGTAGCGGCGGGCGTTGTCCACGCAGACGGCGGCACGGACGACGAGTTCCTGCACGAAGACCAGGTCGTCGGGCTCGAAAGCGTCCGGGCAGGCCGCCGTGCGGTACAGATGAGCCAGCCCGAGGACGGTGTCTCTGGCACGCAAGGCCACCACCATCATGGAGTGGGTCCCGTGCGCCAGCATGGCTTGGGTCCTGGGATCGAGAGAGTTCCGGACCCAGTCGACGTCGGGGCCGACGGCCGTCAGCAATCGGGGCTGCCCATCGGAGAGGGTCTGGGCATGGGGTGAGTCGGGACCGAACTCCTGACGCTCCCCGAGCAGCCGGAGCCCTTCGGTGAGCCCCGGACGGGCGGCCTTGCGGGCCACGAGGCGCAGCGCCCTGTCGCCGGCACCCGAGGACGTGGCCGCCTCGCCCGTGACGACGTCGTCCAGGAGGTCGATCGAGGCGAGGTCGGCCAGGCCCGGGACGAGCGCGTCGGCGAGTTCCTGTGCCGTGCGCCTGACGTCGAGTGTCGTTCCGATGCGGGCGCTGGCCTCGTCGAGCAGGGCCAGTCGCTCACGGGCCCGGTGACGGTCGGTGATGTCCATGACCAGGTCTGTGACGCCCAGACGCCTGCCGTCCTGTCCGGTCAGCGCGAACGACGACGTCATCCATACGTGGTCCCTGCCCGGATCAGCAGGCGTACGACCACGGTGCTCCCTGCCGACGACGGGCAGGCCCGTCTCCAGGACCCGCGCGAGCCGGCTCTCGATCGCGGCGACGTCGAGCCCGGGCAGGACCTCACTGAGCCGGTGGCCGAGGAGCTCGGCGTTGGGCACACCATGGATGCGTTCCAGCGCAGGGTTCGCACGGACCAGGCGCAGCTGGGTGTCGAACACGGCCACGCCGATCGGTGACTGTGTGAACAGCGCGTCCAGCATCGCCAGGTCCACCTCGTGCGGCATGGGCCCCGCCGGCGCATACGCCCTCCAGCTGCGACCGGGTGTTTCGGCCGGAACGCCCATCCCATGGGTCCCGTCGTTCGCTGTCGACATCCCTCTCCGTCCCAGGGTAGGCAGGCACGGGGAGGTCCGGCCCGGTGATCAATGCCGTCCCCCCGGCAGGCCGCCACTCCGGCCGAGCATCGGTTTCGGAGATCGGCCGGGCGGGGTCGTGTTCGGGCGCTGCTCAGACGTCGGCGCCGACCTCACGCTTGAGGATCTTGCCGGTGGGCCCCTTGGGCAGGGCGTCGACGAGCCGGATCTCACGCGGGTACTTGTACGGAGCCACCCGCCGGCGCACGAAGTCCTGCAGTTCTTCGGCGCCGGCCCGGCTGCCGGGACGCAAGGCGACCACGGCGGCGACCTCCTCGCCGAGAAGGTCGTGGCGAACGCCGATCACCGCCGCCTCCGCGACGGCAGGGTGCTCGTAGAGGACCTCCTCGATCTCTCTGGGGTAGACGTTGTAGCCGCCACGGATGATGAGGTCCTTCTTGCGGTCGACGATGTAGAAGTAGCCGTCCTCGTCCATCCGCGCCAGGTCGCCGGTGTGCAGCCAGCCGTCCACGACGGTCTCGGCGGTCGCGTCGGGGCGTCCCCAGTAGCCGGCCATCACGTTGTGGCCGCGCACGCACAGCTCCCCCACGCCGTCCTGCGGGTCGAGGATGCGCATCTCCACGCCCTCGATGGGGGTGCCCACCGAGCCTGGTCTGCGGGGGCGGTCCAGGTGGTTGAAGGAGACCACCGGAGAGGTTTCGGACATGCCGTAGCCCTCGAGCACCGAGCAGCCGAGGGCGGCTTCGAAACCGTGCAGCAGTTCGACCGGCAGGGAGGCTCCGCTGGAGACGCACAGGCGCAGCGAGGCCGCCTCGCCACCGGGGTCGAGCCGGTGCTCGGCGAGCAGGGCGGCGTACATGGTCGGTACGCCCTCGAAGACCGTGACCTTCCGGTCGGCGATGAGGCGCAGAGCCTGGCCCGGGTGGAAGCGGGAGAGGAGGGTCAGCCGAGCGCCCGCGATCACGGCGGCGTTCATGGCGCAGGCCTGCCCGAAGGCGTGGAACAGCGGCAGGCAGCCCATCATGACGTCGTCGGGGGTGAGGCGGAGCAGGCGCGCGGTGATCTCGCAGTTTCGGGCCAGTCCGCCGTGGGTGAGCATGGCGCCCTTGGGAACACCGGTGGTGCCGGAGGTGTAGAGAATGACGGCGAGGTCGTCGTCCCTGCGGCCGGTGACCGGCGCCATGGCGGGGTATTCGGCGAGCAGGTCCGACAGGCTCCCGCGTGCGACCGGCACGATGGGGGGCGCGGCGCCCTGGGCACCCCGCCGCGCTTCGTCGGCGGCGTCCTGGTGGGCGAGGAGCAGGGTCATGTCGCAGTCGCGCACGTAGTGGGCGATCTCGCGTTGCCTCAGCAGCGGGTTCATCGGCACCACGACGGCGCCGGCGCGCAGGATGCCGTAGTAGAGGACGGGGAACTCGACCACATTGGGCAGCATCAGGCCGATCCGGTCGCCGGCCTGGACGCCGCGCGCGGTGAGGAGCGCGGCGCTGCGGCCGGCAAGGGCGTGCAGTTCGGCGTAGGTGAGCTGCTGGTCATCGAGTTCGACGGCGACCCGGTCGCCGTGGGCGTGGGCAGCGCGCGTGAGGAAGTCGTTGAGGTTCATCGGGATACCTCCGGGGATACCCCGGCCTTCAGGCCGGGGAGGAATCGGACTTTTGCGGAGCAGGGCAGGGAAGGCCGAATCGCCTCCAGGGCGGTTCGGCGTGCACCCCGGTGAACGCCCGTGGATTCACGGGCTGTTGTGTTAATTTGTGAGGTATGGCCACTCGTGTGAAGCGGGCGTTCAAGTACCGCTTCTACCCGGACGATGCGCAGGCGGCCGAGTTGTCGCGCACGTTCGGGTGTGTGCGGAAGGTCTACAACATGGCGCTCGAAGCTCGTACGCAGGCGTGGGCGCGGCAGGAGCGGGTCAGCTACAACCAGACGTCGGCGATGCTGACCGTCTGGAAGAAGACGCAGGAACTGGCTTACCTCAACGAGGTGTCCAGTGTTCCGCTCCAGCAGGCGTTGCGGCACCTGCACTGCAGGTGGCGTTCACGAATTTCTTCGGCAAGCGGGCGAAGTATCCCCGCTTCAAGTCGCTCAAGAAGTCCCGCAGGTGCGCGGAGTACACGACCAGTGCGTTCCGTTTCCGCGGCGGGAAGCTGACCTTGGCCAAGATGTCCGGGCCTCTGGACATCGTGTGGTCGCGTCCGCTGCCCGAGGGCGCGCAGCCGACCACGGTGACCGTGTCGCAGGATGCGGCCGGCCGCTGGTTCGTGTCCCTCCTCGTCGAGGATCCGACCGTGAAGCCCCTGCCCCTCACCGGCACGGCGGTCGGTATCGACGTCGGTCTGACGCACCTGCTCACCCTGTCCACCGGTGAAAAGATCGCCAACCCGCGGCACGGGCGTCGTGACCGTGCCCGCCTCGCGCTCGCCCAGCGGCGCTTGGCGAGGAAGGCGAAGGGGGATGGCGCCAACCGGGCCAAGGCCCGGCGCAAAGTCGCCAAGGTGTATGCCCGGATCACCGACCGTCGCCGCGACCACCTGCACAAGCTGACGACCCGACTCGTGCGTGAGAACCAAACGCTCGTGATCGAGGACCTGAGCGTCCGCAACATGGTCAAGAACCGGAGCCTCGCCCGCGCCGTCAGTGACGCGGCATGGGCAGACTTCCGGATGATGCTGGAGTACAAGGCCGCCTGGTACGGACGGGAAGTGATCGCCGTGGACCGGTGGTTCCCCTCCTCCAGGCTGTGCTCGGCCTGCGGCACCCTCCAGGGGAGGATGCCGCTCGACGTCCGCACGTGGACGTGCGACTGCGGCACGGTCCACGACCGTGACGTGAACGCCGCGAAGAATCTGCTGGCCGCCGGGCTGGCGGTGTCTGCCTGTGGAGCTGATGTAAGACCTCAACGGAGTTCTCCGGGCGGGCAGTCGGCGATGAATCAGGAAACCCAGCGGGCGACCGCTGGAATCCCCCGCCTTTAGGCGAGGGAGGATGTCAATCGGGTTTCCTTCTGGTCACCCGCGCAGGGCGGAGGCGAGGACGGCGGGCAGTCGGGCGGGGTGCGGCGTGGTGGTGAAGCGTGTGACGTGTTCGAGGGTGGTGCGACCGGTGCGGTTGGTGACGAAGTACGGCGGCTTGGGCGACAGCGAGGGCGAGCCGGTGAACAGGCCGCGCGGGGCGGGAGCGAAGGGGGCGCGCAGCACGGTCTTCTCGATGTCTTCGATCATGAAGGCGTTGTTGACGAAGCCGATGCCGCTGCCGATCGCCTGCCGGGTGTGGCCGGGATGGGCACCCCAGGGGGTGTATCCCAGCAGGAAGCCGACGCCGGACCAGGTGTTGACGCCGATGGTGCCGTAGCGCAGTTCGTCCAGGGCCGCTTCCACCGCACCGGAGCCGGTCCGCTCGGTGCGGGGGTGCACGATCAGGGTCGCGCCCAGTGTGCCGGGGAGGACGGTGTTGGCGAAGTCGACGGCGTGGCGCAGGAAATGCGCGGGAGTCTCTCCGGGCAGGCGTACGACGCCCAGCGCGCTGGCGAAGACCTCGCCGGTGAGGAGCATGTCGTCGTGGTCGGTGATGTCCGGGACCAGTATCCGGCTGTCGCCGGCGTGGCGTTCGGCCTCCGGATGAGCCGCGAGGACGGCCTGAAGCCGGTGGTGGGCCCCGGGGTAATAGTCCGTGCGCGCCGGCAGGGCACGCAGTACCCGTCCGATCTCCTTCAGCAGCAGGTCGGTTCCGTGCCAGGAGCGGGGCAGCACCAGCACCTGGCTGGCGATGCAGTTGTGGCCGGAGTTGTTCATCTTGCTCGTGACGATGTGCTCGGCCTGGAAGCGGAAGTCCGCCCTGCTCCACCGTCCCGGCACCACGATGCACGGGCTGACCCCGCCCAGCTCGCTCGTGAACTGCTTGTCGATCAGCGGGGTGTCCTCGCGGCGACGCCGCTCGGCGTGTTCGTCGGTGCCCCAGACGATGGCGTCGTGGGTGCGGTCGCTGCCGGTCACGTGGATGGCGTCCACCCCGTCGTGGGTGGTGAGGTAGGCGCCCTCGTTCGGGCCGCCGTCCACGAACCGCAGCCAGCCTCGCTGGATGTACTCGGCGAAGATCCGCTCGAAGTGCGGCCGCAGATAGGCGTTGACCGGGTTCATCTTGGCGATGACGACCTGGCCTTCGGTGTAGAGCTTGTGCAGGATGTCGGTCGCGGTGAGCGCGGCGACGTTGCCTGCGCCCAGGACCAGCGCCACACCGGGCTGCTGCACGCCGTCCCGGTACGGTGCGGCCGCGCGGCTTCGCACCTGCTCGGCGGTGATCCCCGCCTGTATCCGCACCTGGGCGGAGTAGCCGCCCAGCAGCACGCGGTCCCAGCCGGTGGCGGGAAAGACGTCCACCCGGGTACGGCCGTCCCGTTCGTGGACCGCGTCGGCGTGCAGTGGTTCGAGGTCCGCGGCCAGGCGCCGCAGCACGTGCAGCCGCGCGGTGACGTGCTGGGCCAGCGCCCATGGACCGCCGGCCCAGTCCTCCGCGGCCCACGCGGAGCCAGGGCCGTATCCCTTGGCTCGTGCGCCCGCCGCGGCCAGGTCGGCCGCGCCGTCGCGGATCCTGGGCAGGAGTCTTTCCAGCAGTCCGACGCGTTCGGCCAGTGGCGCGGTCGCCCAGAACGCGGCGTTTTGGCGCAGCTCCCCCAGAGCGTGGTCGAGGACGGTCGTATCGAGGGCGGGGCTGTTCACGTCACTCCCTGGCGGGGCCAACAAGCAGAGTCGGAAAGGGATTTCGGGCGGTGCGACGGCGAGCGTCGCGGCGGGGACGGTCAGGGTGACGGTGGCCGTGCCACCGAGCGGGGCGGCACGGCCACCAGGGACCGTTACTGCGGTGGACCGACAGCGCTCGGGTGGTGCCGGTCGAGGAGAAGGGCGCTCAGGACAGCGGGACGCCGGCGATCGCGATGCGCTCCATCACCCGGCGCTGGGGGTAGTAGTCGTTGATGGCGTAGTGCTGGACGGCGATGTTGTCCCAGATCGCGATCGAGTCGGGCTGCCAGCGGAAGCGCACCTGGAGCTCCGGAATGCGCGCCTGCAGACCGAGTTCGTGCAGCAGGCTCCGGCTCTCGTCCTCGGGCAGTCCGACGATGCGGGTGGTGAAGGGCTCGTTGACGTAGAGGGTCTTGCGCCCGGTGCGCGGATGCCGCACGACGACCGGGTGCTCGACCTGAGGCAGGGTCAGGCGCAGGGCCGCGATCTGGTCCGGGGTCATGAACGTGCCCCAGCTCGGCTCCCAGTCGTGTACGGCGGTCAGGCCCTCGATGCGCTGCTTCATCTCGTCGCTGAGGTTGTCGTATGCGGCGCCCATGTCGGCCCACATCGTGTCGCCGCCTGCCGCCGGGACCTCCACCGAGCGGAGCACCGACCCCAGGGCGGGCGCGGCCATGAACGAGTGATCGCTGTGCCAGATGTTCTCCTGCCCGATGGCCGTCGCATCCTTCGCCAGTCGGGAGACGCCGACGGTGTCGCCCTTGGGGAAGAACGGGTTCGGCTCCGGCTCGCCCCACACCGCGGCCAGGGCCAGGTGGGTGTCGACGTCGAAGTCGTGCTGGTCGCGGAAGAAGATCACTTTCCACTCGAGCAGCGCCTGCCGCAGCTCCTGCGCCAGCACCGCGTCGATCGGCTTCGACAGATCCACCCCGCTGACCTCCGCCCCGATGTGTTGCGTCATCGGAGCGATCTGCAGCAGCCGGTACTCGGCCGGTGCCGTACCGGGCGTGGTCCGTTCCAGCACACGCCGACCGAAGTGGATCAGCGGCTTCTCCAGCAGGGGGTTCTTGTCGGCTCCGGTGATCTCCATGCGCTCCTCCACGGTCGCATCCAAAAATCGTTACCGGAAGTATCGATATCGAAGTACCCGACCGCAAGAGCCTTTCCATGATCATCTCGCTGGGCCACCTCGAGAGCTGCGGCCTCGACCCGGTGACCGAAGCAGAAGGCGGCCGCCAGGCGGGCGACGAACCCTCGCGAGTCTCCTGCGCGCACTGAAAAGCGGGCATACCGAACTCCAGTCGCCCGAAGGGAGCTCATTCGCCGAGGCCGTGCGAGTCGCGGCCGCTCATGCGCCCAGCGACCCACTCGGGTCACCATCGGCCAATCGCAACGCACGGGTCTTGCCGTCACGCCCAACCGTATCGATACTGCACGTAACTTTTTCTGTCGCTGCGATCGGCGCGGACTGACGCACCTCCGATGGGTCACGTCCTCTTCCCCGTGCCGCACGCCGACCACCCGTACCCCGGAACAGCTACTTTCGCGGAGCCCCCGTGCCCAATACCGATCTCGCACCCGCCACGCTCATCGACCCCTGCACGACGAGCCGCAGCCACAGACGACAGGCCTGGACGATCACCGGGTTGCTGGTGGTCTTCATGATGGTCAACTTCGCCGACAAGTCCGTCCTCGGGTTGGCGGCCGATCCGATACGCCATGACCTGGGCCTTTCGGCGACCGGATTCGGACTGGCCAACAGCGCGTTCTTCCTGCTCTTCTCACTGTGCGGCGCCATGGGCGGGCTGCTGGCGGACCGGGTGCGACCACGATGGGTGCTGCTGGGGATGGCACTGCTGTGGTCGATCGCCCAGATACCGATGGCCCTGGGCGGAGGGCTGGCCGCATTGGTCGTCTCGCGGATCGTGCTCGGCGCCGCGGAAGGACCTGCCTTTCCGGTGGCCCAGCACAGCGCCCTGGCATGGTTCCCTGACAACCGGCGCAACCTGCCCGGAGCACTGCTCAGCGTAGGTATCGCGCTCGGCGTGGTGCTCGCCGCGCCGAGCCTGACCTGGATGATCCAGCACCACGGCTGGCGCTCCTCCTTCGCCGCCGTCGCCGGCGCCGGCGTGATCTGGGCGGCGATCTGGACCGCTTTCGGAACAGACCGCCCATCGCAGGCCGCGGCTCACAGTGTCACTGCCGAACCCGGCAACGACGAGGAAGAAAGCTCCCCCGCCCCCTCGTACCGCCGCATCCTGACCACCAGGACCTGGATCGGGGCCACGATCGGCTACTTCAGCACCTACTGGATGATCGCCCTGTCACTGGTGTGGGTGCCCTCCTACCTGCACGACGGCCTGGGCTACTCCACCACCACGGCCGCCGCCCTGGTAGCCGGACTCTGGGCGATCAACGCCATCGCCTTGCTGGGTCAGGCAGGGCTGACCGGCTGGCTGCTGCGACGTGGCGTGAGCAGCCGGTGGGCCCGTGGCCGCGTCGGCGGCGTCGGCCTGCTGGTCTCCGCGCTCGGCTGCGGCGCTCTGTCGCAGGCCGCTCGCGGACCGGTCGCCGTGCTCCTGCTGTTCGTCGGCTTCGGCCTGTGCGGTGCGATGTCGACCGTCGCGGTGACGACGGTCGCCGAACTCGTACCGGCCCGGCGGCGCGGAGGCGCACTGGGCCTGATGAACGCTGCGGTCACCACGGGCGGTCTGATCGCCCCGGCCCTGACCGGATACCTCGTCGACACCCAGGGCAGCGCGGGCTACCAGCACGCCGTACTCCTCGCAGCCGCTCTGCTCCTCGTGGGGGGTACGGCCGCTGTGACACTGATGGACCCAGCCCGCGACGCCCGGCTGCTGACCCCCTCGACGGTCGTCGCCGACCGCTGAACCGCGCAGTCAACCCTGGCGACGGGCGGAAAGGTCCGCAGGCACCCCGCACCCACAGCCCGCGATTCCTCAGGCCTCCGAGTGACCGACCGCCCGGACGACCAGGTCCACCAAGTCCTCCACGAAGCGCTCGTTGGGCAGTTCGCGCTCCGCCAGCAAGCGGTACACCATCGGTGCCGCCACCAGCGTGGCGGCCGACCGGATGTCGACCTCGGGCCGCACCTCGCCCCGGGCCATGCCCCGCTGGAGGACGCGGCGCGTCTCGGCCATCATCCGCTCCGTGTAGTCCACGTACTCACCGCGGGTCCCGTCCGCCTCGGCGGCCGACGCCATCAGCTCCGTCAGCAGCCGCGCCGTACCCGGCTGGCGGTACGCCACCAAGCGCGCCGCCAGCACCTCACGCAGCTCGGCCCGAATGTCACCGAGGTCCGGAACCGACAGCGGACCGATACGTGACTCGGCCGCTGCGATGATCAACGCCTGCTTGGACGGCCACCGCCGGTAGATGGCCGGCTTGCTCACCCCGGCACGCGCAGCCACGGCATCCATCGTGACCGCTTTCACACCCTGTTCGGTCACCAACTCGATCACTGCTTCGAGGGTGTCCTCCGTGACCCGCTCCTGCCGCGGCCGCCCCGGTCCGCGCTCGGCCCTCTGCGTCTGTGCCCCGACCATGCTCCGAGAATACCGGGCTCGCAGAGCCCCCAGCGTGCGAGAGGTCACCGTCGGACAGAGGTCGAACCCCCGCGAACGACGCCATCCACCGAAGAGCTTCGACACCTGGCTGCGGGTCCGCTCGCTCCCCGGCACACTCCGCGGGCCCATGTCGGTGTTGAGCTGCGGTCGGCGGCCGGCGGAGCCTCGCGCGTCACGGGCGAGGCGGGGCAGCATGCCTCGCCACAGGTATCGCTCGCCTGTGATCTCGAAGCCGTGGCGTCGGTAGAAGCGGATCGCGCGCTCGTCGCAGTCGACGACGCCCGGACGGATGCGTGCAGGTCCTGCCCAGGCGCCCAGCGTCGCGAGCGACTCGGCGGGGACGACGCCTGGACGATCAGGTGCGAAAGCAGCAAAAAGCCCATATTCCATGACGTCGGTCACAGGGCTCCGCGAAACAACTGGCGCACTTAGTAGATGCGACACAGTGAACATCTGGGCATTTGTCCGATTTAGTCCGAATGTGGATAGGGCTGAGCATCCCGCAATTCCGCCCCGCCGGCCCGCGCGCCCATCGCCCTATTCCGTAAGGCTTCTGACGCTGCGGCAGCACCTCCTCCTGCCGCCATGCGCGGACCGGAGACCCTCGCACCGCCCCGGCGAGGCCTTGGAGCCTACGAAGCGTCGTAGTAGTGGGACCCATTGCGCGTCCTGTCGAGCCGTTCTAAAAATGCGACCCACAGGACGTCGCTGCAGTTCGGAACCGGTATTCACACCGAGTCGACCGCGCGCTGCGGCCTCGGCGTCACCGAGTCAGTAGGAGCCCCCCACATGAATTCGTTCCGCATGTCCCCGCGACTCCTCGCCCTCGCTCTCGGCCTGGGTCTCGCCTCCAGCGCGCTGGGGGCCACGGTGCCGGCGAGCGCCCAGCCGGCCGCTCCTGCGTCCGCTTCCGCCGATACCTTCGCAGCGGGGTACGTCGGGTCGGCACAGGAGGCTGCGAACAACAAGGCGTTCTTCGACGCCGTGCTCAAGTCGGCCACCGAGAAGGCCGCCGCCCAGCCCAGCGGACAGGCGGTGACCCTTCACTACGACGCCTCCCAGGCGCCGAGCTTCCGTTCGCAGATATCGAGCGCGGCCGCGATCTGGAACAGCTCCGAGTCCAACGTGAAGCTCGAAGAGGTCTCCAGCGGGGCCGACTTCTCCTACCAGGAGGGCAACGACGCGCGCGGGTCCCACGCCTCTACCGACGGGCACGGAAGGGGCCAGATCTTCCTCGACTACACCCAGACCCGGCAGAACGACTCGATCCGCGTCGTCACCCACGAGACCGGGCACGTGCTGGGCCTGCCGGACGACTACAGCGGGCCGTGCAGTGAGCTGATGTCGGGCGGCGGCCCCGGCCCGTCCTGCACCAACCGCTACCCCGATGCCACTGAGCGCGCGCGTGTCGACGAGCTGTGGGCCAGCGGCGGCGCGCAGGCCCCGGCCACGGCGGGTCAGCCTGTCGGCGGCCCGACCGCTGCACCGTCGACAGGGACCGTGACGCCGAACCACGGCCCGTGGCACCCGCACCGCCACACGCCCTGGAACTGATCGCGTTCCAGTGGGAAACCTCTCATAGTCGAGGGTGGTTTCCCTCACATGCCCAGGACGGTCGTCTGAGCATTCGCGGAACGGCGACAGGCGCTGATGCTCTTACGGCCGTCCCGGCACGGCCGAGCCGGGGAAGCCGACGGCCGACTGGATGGTGGCCTCGAACGTGACCCGCAGGGCCGGACCGGGGGCCGACACTGCCGGCCCGGCCACGATCAGCAGAAGCTGGCTCTGTGACCACCCACGTGCACCCCGGCCGGCATCCCGCGGCCGTTCGCCGGCCCGAATGCCCAAGCTGTCAGTGACGGCCGCGCTGGGAGTGTGATCGCGGCCAGGCTGCACACGTTCGTGCTCACGCAGCGCTGTCAGCATCCGCTCCCACACGCCTCTCCGCTCGTGGCTCCGTCGGCCGACGATTCGTCACACGATCGCCCCGTCGTCGATCCGGAGATTGCGCCGCTCCTCCTCTCCCGGGGCCAGGTGAAGGCCGTGTTCACGTGCGATGAATCTCGTCCAGGCGATCAAGCCCGGGGTGGTGTGCGATTGCGGCCAACTGACCGTGCCATCGCGTGCGTTGCGACCGTGGCAGCCGCGGCCAGCGCAAGGCCCTGCACGACGTCGCGGGGACGGGCCGGGCGCAGCACCCCGGCCTGCCGCAGACGGCCGCGGGCCCAGAGCGTGAAGGGAATGACCACCACAGGAGAGGTGGCCGAGCCCGGTGTGTATCCGCGGACCACGGCGGCCTGTGCGAGGTGCACCAGACCATGCAGTCCGAATCCGTTGAGGGCCCCCTGATAGAAGGCAGAGCGCCCGCCGGTGCGGTATCCGTCGGCGGCCGCTGCGGCCACCACGACGGCCATCCCGGCAACGGCGGTCGCGAACTCGCGCTCGTCGACGGACTCCAGATGCCGCCATATCCGATCCGGTACCCGTGGAAACCGTCCCCGCAACCCGGGCACGTGAGAACGCCACCGCGGTACGAGAGTCACTTCCTCCGCATCGTGCGCTGCCCACGCGGCCAGTAACCCGAATGTCACACCCGTACCGATGCCACTCTGCCCGCCCTCATGTCCCCTCATGGACAGACAGTCTCGCAGCACAGCCGGCTCCACGAACGAGACGCAGGCGACAAGCTCCGACGTGGGTGAAAAGGCCGGACGCCGCGAGAGCAGTTCCGCCCCCAGGTCGGTGTCGACGTCGCCCGTGACACCTCTGGCCGGTAGCGCCACCCCGCACGCTGGCACCGCGCCCGCCACGACCTCTCCCCCCGGCGACGTCCCCCGCCTCGCATCACAGCTGCGCTGACCCGCACGCACGACACCACCGACGCAGTGATGCCGGTCGGCGAGACCGAGCGGGTGGACCGTCTCGGCCGGGTCGCGCAGTTCCGCGAGGCTCAGATTGCTGGACTGGAGCAGAGCCGCCCGCCTTCCCCCGGGCGGGCGGCTCACGCCGTGTGTGCAGAGATCAGGGTCGGCGGCGGAGACGTAGGTGTCCTGGGCCGCTGGACGACACCGGCCGGGGCCGGCGGCGGGATTCGAACCCGCGTCACCCGCTTGAGAGGCGAAGTATCCGCAGCCTGCGCACCTGCACGTCGAGGACGGTAGCGGACCGGGCCGGTGTCGGGCATCCGGGTTTCCCCGGTGTCGAGGGCCCCGGGGTGATGTTCCCGGACGTGGGCGACCGGGGGCGGTGTCGCCAAGACCGAACGCGCCTCCGTACTTGAGTGGTCGGCCAGCCTGAGCGAGCGTCGGACTTCGGCGGTGCGGCCGCCGCAACACTCGATCGTCCGGGGATCTCGACGGCAAGTCACCCAGCAGGCGGGCGATGCGCAAAGTGCAGTGGTGTTGTTGCTGTGCGGTGCCGGTGAGTGAAGGCAGCAGGCCGTCGCCGGGCCATAGGTCCTGTACGGCCGTAAGGTCGGCGTGGAACGTGCCGATCTCGGCCGCTGACTACCGGCCGGCAGGCCGCGAGACTCCACTCATCGACCTGTCGAATGACCGGCACCGCCACATCGTCGTGCTGGTCCATTGCACCGCAGCGTTGAATAGGTGTCCTGCGACCGCCTCTGCGTGCAGCCCGTCATGGATGCCATGTCGGGCGGGCTCCTCCGGGGATGGCGGCGGGCTGCGGGAGCGGACAGCGCAACCGGGTTGCCAACCGATCGATTGGTTGTTTTACGAACGTTGCGAGACACCATCCGGCTTCCGGGTTACGGTGTCAACCAATCGATTGGTTGGACATCTTGTCGAGTCCTCAGGAGCAGCCGTGGAACTTCCCGACTGGGAGCCCCGCCGGGTTGTCGCGATGGGGGTGGTCCTCCCTGAAGGCGTCACACCGCCGGGCACCCGGGGCAAGATCCTGGAGGCAGGGCTGGAACTGTTCGCCGAGTCCGGCTTCGCCGGCGCCTCGATCCGGCAGATCGCGGGCATCGTCGGCATCAACTCCGCGACCCTGTACGCGCACTACCCCTCCAAGGGGCACGTGCTGGCCGAGCTGGTGCGCATCGGCCACGACGAGATGCGGACCCGGCTGACGGCAGCGGCCGACGGCACCCGTGACGACAGCGCCGCCCGGCAGCTGGCCGCCCTGGTCCGGGCTCATGTGCTGCTCCACACCGACTATCCGCTGCTGGCGGTGGTCACCAACAGCGAACTGCATGCCCTGTCACCCGAACTGGCCGCGCCCTCGCTCCGGTTGCGCGAGGAATGCCGCCGCCTGCTCGCCGACGTCCTCGAACGGGGCATGAAGAACGGCGAGTTCGAGCTCGACGACCCGCTGCTGGCGGTCACCGCGATCGGCGGCCTCGGGGTGCAGGTCGCGCAGTGGTTCGGCCCCGCCCTCCAGCGCACCCGAGAACAGGTCGTCGAACAGTACGCGCAGTTCGCCCTGCGCATCGCCGGCGCCGGACACTGAGCGAACCGGCTCCCCGTACCCCCTCTGCGCGAAGGAGTGCCCATGCGACCGGTCCTCGCGACCCGCCACGGCCTGGTCCGCGGTGTCACCGGCCCTGCCGGGATCGCCGTCTTCAGGAACATCCCCTACGCGGCCGCTCCCACCGGGCCGCTGCGCTTCGCACCGCCACGGCCGCCGGCCGCGTGGGACGGGATCCGTGACACCGACGCGTACGGCCCCACCGCGCCCCAGGCACCGTACCCGCCGCCGATGGACCGCCTGCTCCCCGAGACACTCGTCCCGGGCGACGACTTCCTCAACCTCAACGTGTGGACCCCGGAACCGGCCGGACGGCTGCCGGTCCTGGTCTGGCTCCACGGTGGGGCCTTCACCAACGGCAGCGGTTCACTCACCGGCTACGACGGCACCGCGTTCGCCCGCGACGGCGTCGTCCTGGTCACCCTCAACTACCGTCTCGGCGTGGAGGGTTTCCTGCACCTCGGTCCCGGCGACCCCGCACCGGCCAACCTCGGTCTGCTGGACCAGATCGCCGCGCTCGAGTGGGTCCGCGACAACATCGCCTCCTTCGGCGGCGACCCCGACCGCGTCACCCTCTTCGGCCAGTCGGCCGGCGCCATGAGCATCGGCGCCCTGCTGGCCATGCCTGCGGCCAAGGGCCTCTTCCACCGCGCGGCGCTGCAGAGCGGAGCGGCCCATCACGCGCTCTCCCCCGAAAGCGCCGCCCTGGTCGCCGCCCGCCTCGCGGCGATCCTCGAGGTACCGCCGACCCGGCCCGCCCTCGCCGCCGTGCCCGTCGACCGGCTGCTGGCCGCGCAGCTCCGGCTACGCGGCGAGATCTCCGCCCGCCCCGACCCGGCCCTGTGGGGTGAGGCGGCACGCAACCTGATGCCCTTCGAACCGGTGGTCGACAACGACACCCTCCCCCGCGCACCGATGGACGCGATCGCCGCGGGCGCGGCGGTGGGTGTCGACGTCCTGATGGGCTGCACCAGTGACGAGTTCCGCCTGTTCACCGTACCCTCCGGGCTGAGCGCTCTGGTGACCGACGAGCTCGTGGAACGCACCGCCGCCGAGTACGGCCTGCCGCCCGGGAGCGGCGTCGCCGCCTACCGCGCGGCCGTCCCCGGAGCGAGCCCCGGCGAGGTGTTCGCGGACATCGCCACCGACTGGTTCTACCGCCTGCCCGCGCTGCGGCTGGCCGAGGCCCAGACACGCCACGGCGCTCGCGCCTTCGTCTACGAGTTCGCCTGGCCCTCCCCCGCCTTCGACGGCGCGCTGGGCGCGTGCCATGCGCTGGACGTCCCCTTCGTCTTCGACAACCTGGCCGACCCGGCCTTCGTACCCCTGCTCGGCGACCACCCGCCGCAGGCGATCGCCGACAGCATGCACGCCGCCTGGGTCTCCTTCGCGACCACCGGCGATCCCGGCTGGCCCGCCTACGGTGCTCCGCAGCGGATCGTCCGTCGCTTCGCGGCGACGGCAACCACCGGTCACGACCCGCACAGCAGTCTTCGGACCCTGTGGGACGGGCTGCGCTGAGGGCACGCGCCGCCCGCCTTCACGTGGCTCGTTCACCTGAGAATCGACAGCACTGCGTCTCCTGGTGGCCGCAGCGTCACCGAGCCGAGGTGGCCGACGGGCTGCCCAGTTCCTTGATCAGCTGCCGGTACGTCGCGAAGGCCGGCTTGGGGGTGTAGTCGTCGCGCAGCAGGCCGAAGTGGTGGAAGAGCCCTTCGGCGTTGCTGTCGGCGTCCCGCAGCGCGAAGAGCGAGTAGCCGTCGATGTTCAGGTCGGAGGCGAGGCCGGCGACGGTCCGGATGACGGTGTCGAGCGTGGCGGCCTGTCGCTGCTCGGCGCGGCCGGGGCCGGTGGGCCAGCCGTTCTCGCACACGCGGATCGGGATGGTGTCCGGGATGCCGGTCTGCGGCAGGCTGGCACGGCGGAACGTTGTGAGCACCGCGGTGACCGCGCCGGCCAACTGGTCGGCGGCGACGGGCCGGAACACGTCCGGGAAGAAGTCCAGGCCGACGTAGTCCAGGCTCTGCCGGAAGCGTGTGTCGGCCAGGGTGCCGAGGTCGGACCAGAAGGTGTCGGACGGGTCGAAGGTCGGTACGGCGTTGAAGCCGACTGCGACATGGTGGCCGAGGGAGCGGGCCTCCTGTTTGGCGGCGATGACACCTTGGGCGAGCGCGTTCAGGACGTTGGGGGTGCTGCCGTCGACGGCGGGGAGGTTGAGGTTGGGCTCCTCACAGATCTGGACGGATGCCAGCTCGGGTCCGCCGGTCCGGACCGCCTCGCGGACGAACTCCGGCCAGCCGTCCAGATCGCCGGAAGGCTCGCGGAACTGCAGCACGAGGTCCAGGGTGCGCCCCCGTTGGAGGCAGGCACGCGGATCGGCGGGCGTTGGCGGCGGCGGTGTCACGGTGGCGGTGAACGAGCGGTAGGCGCGCACCGCCAGCGTGTCCGCGTCGCCTTGGAGTTCGTCGAGAGCCTCGTTGATGCGGTCCGGCTCGTCCGGTCGGACCGGATGGATGATGCCCTGGTCGTCACCCAGGATGCCGCCGGGATAGATACCGAAGGTCATGGCCATGAGCTCCCCCAAAAATCTTGGTGTCACACCAAATTTGTGGCGACACTACCATGTGAGACATGGGCCTTCGTGAAATCAAGAAACAGCAGACCCGCACGGCGATCGCCGATGCGGCCCTGCCGCTGTTCCTGGAGCACGGCTTCGACCAGGTCACGGTCGCCGAAGTGGCACGGCACGCGGGCGTATCCACCAACACCGTGTTCAACTACTTCCCCGCCAAGGAAGACCTGATCTTTGACCGCCAGGCCGAGGTCGAGAACCACCTCGCCGCCCTGGTACGCGACCGAACCCCGGGAACCTGCCCCATCGAGGCCGTCCGCGACGACCTGCTCTCCGCCCTGCGGCAGGACCACCCCATGCTCGGACTCCAGCCCGGAGCGCCCGCGTTCTGGCAGGTCATCGAGGACAGCCCGGCCCTGCGCGCCCGCGAACGCGAGATCGGCGAACGCATCGAGGCCGCCCTGGCGACGGCTCTGACCGAACATCCGCCGAACGCCGCAGACACACCCGGCGTTGCCGGCTACGCATTGCCCGTGCTCGTCGCGGGAGCCATCGCCGGAGCGCACCGCGCCGCTCTGCGCGAGCTCCGACGACGCATCATGTCCGGCAATCCGCCCGCGCCCGCCCGCGATGCCGTCGCCTCGGCGGCCCTCCAGGCATTCAACCTGCTCTGCTCCGGATTTCACGCAGGTGGAGGACGGGCGTCCCAGGAGCCGCAGTTCCCGCAGTAAGAGCGCCCGAAGCGGAGCCCTGCTGACAAAGGCGCGGCCGAAACCCGCGGGCAGTTCGATTCGCTCCCCGGTACCACCTTCCTCCCAAACCCTTGGTCATGTCCTGTCCATCTCTCAGACAGAGCCAGTCAGCGGTTGACTTCAAGGTTTGTCAGGACGAGCAGGGCATGCGGGAAGCGCGTGGCGCGGTCGGGTTGGTGCGGAGCTTGGTGAGGATCCGCCAGTTCTTGAGGTGGGCGAAGCCGTGTTCGACCGGTGCGCGTCCAACGGTGAGGACTCGGTTGGGGTTGTGGTCGTGGTACCCGCTGCCGGTGAGACGCCGGGTGGTTCCGTCGACGGCCGGTTTGCCGCTCACGGATCCCGGGGCTGTCAGATGCCCTTGAAGACCGGGGATCGGCGCTCGATGAGGGAGGCGATGCCTTCCGTGACATCAGCGGTCGCGAACAGCCGCGGCCCGACATCGTCGCGCAGGCCGGCGCCGGACGCCTCGATGTGTGCAGCCAGTACGGTGCGTGCGTCGGCCAGGGTGGCCTGCACGGCAAGCGGGGCCTGGGCGGCGATGCGGTGGGCCAGTTCCAGGGCGCGACCCAGTTCCTGGCCTGCCGGCACTACTTCCTGCACGATGCCCATGCGCCAGGCTTCCTGGGCATCGAACTCGTCGCCGGTGAGCAGGTAGCGCATGGCGTTGCCCCAGCCGACGCGGTGGGGCAGGCGTATCGTCGCTCCGCCGAGTGCCAGGATGCCGCGCGTGACCTCTTGCTGACCGAAAACCGTGTCGTCCGCTGCGATGCAGATCTCGCTGTTGAGGACGAGTTCCAACCCCGCGGTGAAGCAGCGGCCGTGGACGGCGGTGACGACGGGCTTGGTTGCGGACTCCCGGTACAGACCCCAGGGGTCACGTCCGCCCTCGGGGATGATGCCGTCGTCGCCGACGGCCAGTCTCGGTGCGAGGGAGGCCAGATCGAGTCCTCCGGTGAAATGCTTGCCGTTGCCGTGGATGACCGCGACGCGCAGGTCGGGGTTGTCCGAGAGTCGGGTGAAGGCACGGGACAGGCCCGTGATCATGTCCGCGTCGACGGCGTTGGCCTTTTCGGGCCGGTTGAGCGCGATGCGCAGGACAGGGCCGTCCTGCTCGACCAGTACCTTGACGGAAGCGGTGTGCGAGCCGCCCGTTGTCTGCTGCGTGGGTGCCATGTGGTTCACCGTAGGAAGCACGCTGGTGCGCGATGCGACATTGGCAGGGGAGTTTGCGACATGAAGATCGGTGTGGTGGCACTCGACGGATGCTGGGACTCAGGGGTCACTTCCGTGCTCGATGTGCTGCGGACGGCCGATGCTGCCCGGAAGCGCGTCGATGCCACGATCCCCGCGCTGGAGTGCGTGTTCGTGACCCCGACGGACGAACCGGTCCGCACGGCGGGTGGCCTGCTGATACCGGCGGGCCGCTTGATCGACGACTGTGTGGCCGCAGCGGATCTGGATCTGCTCCTCGTTCCCGCGCTGGCCGCGCAGAGTCCGGCGACCGTCGTCGACTTCCTGATGCGACAGGACGTCCGCGGGGTACGCACGGCGCTGCGGCGCTGGGCGGACGATGGCGGATCCCTTGCGGCGGCCTGCACGGGCACTTTCGTTCTCGCCGAGGCCGGACTGCTGGATCAGCGGCAGGCCACCACCACATGGTGGCTGGCCGATCTTTTCCGGCATCGCTACCCCGCTGTGCGGCTGGACATGTCGCGGATGGTGGTGAGCGATGCCGGCGTCGTCACAGCGGGCGCGGCCTTCGCGCACATCGATCTCGCTCTCGGTATCGTCGCGCAGGCCAGTCCCCGACTGGCGGCCGAGACAGCCGGCGCTCTGCTCATCGAGGAGCGTCCGACGCCGAGCACCAGGGCGATGTCTGACCATCTCGAGGATCATGATCAGTTGACCAGCGACTTCGAGGCATGGGCGCGTGCGCATCTGCACAGTCCGG
The DNA here is from genome assembly GCF_040296125.1 of Streptomyces sp. NPDC002265. Lineage (NCBI taxonomy): Bacteria > Bacillati > Actinomycetota > Actinomycetes > Kitasatosporales > Streptomycetaceae > Streptomyces > Streptomyces sp. NPDC002265. The sequence goes on from NZ_JBEOWS010000039.1 coordinate 19,790, forward strand.
TCGGAGTGGCTGACGCGGCGCTGGCCCTAGGAGTCACCCGGCGCACCCTGGAGCGTCGTGTCCGGGACCGGCTGGGAACGTCCCCCTACGCCTTCATCCGGTCGCTGCGAGCGGAGCGGGCGGAACATCTTCGTGTCACAACGGCGATGCCGACCGCGGACATTGCGCGGCAGGTCGGCTACCAGGACGCCACCACGGTGCGCCGGCTCCGGGGCGGCAGGCAGCAGTCCCCGAGATGATCAGGCGGCGCGCCCGTCGAGGCGATTGATTTCGACGGCCTGCCCCGGGCAGCAACGGCAGCTGCCGTCGAAGGCCAGGAGGATCTCGGCGGTCAGTGTGCCCCGGGAGCACCTGCGGCTCACTGACTCACACCGTCATGCGTACTCCTCGGTCATCCGCACTGCTCGGCGCGAGGGACCGCAGTGCATCGAGGCAGGCTCGGATCGCGGGCTCGTGGCCTGCGTCGATTCGGGTGACGATCTCGATCGTGCGAGCGAGCGTGGGGTCGGCCACCGGCCGCGCGACAAGCGTGGGCGGGAGGTGAACCGCGGCCATGCGAGGGAGGACGACAGGGTGGCCGCCGCTCGCTGCGAGGGCGATCATGGCGTTGAAGTCGGAGCAGGTGTGTTGTATCTGCGGGGTGAATCCCGCCGACCGGCAGGCCTGGAGGACGGATGCGCCGCAGGCCGTGTCCGCGGGGGCCATGATCCACGGTGTGTGCGCGAGGTCCCGCAACGCGATGGGAGATCCTTCTGCGGCGGCCGCGGGGTGATCACGCCGGACCACAGCGGTCAGCGGGTCGACATGCAACTGGTGGGTCCCGACGCCCAGGGGCACGGGATCAGCGAGGTTCGTGTAGCGATAGACCAGCGCGAGGTCGACGCGCCGCTGGAGCAGCAGGCGCACGGCGCGTTCGGGTTCGGCCTCGGTGATGTGCAGGCTCAGCCCGGGGTGGGCGTCCTCCAGCGCCTGGCTGAGCGGGGCTGCCAGCGGGACGAGGGCACTGGGGAAGGCGGCGAGGTGGAGTGGCCCGATCGGCTCCGCGGCATGGCTGCGCAGCTGGCGTTGCGCGCGTTCGAGGGCGTCGAGAACGTGCTCGGTGTCTTCGGCCAGCCGGTGCCCGGCGGGCGTCAGGTAGATGGACCGGCCCGTGCGTTCCAGGAGGCGCGTGCGGGTCTCCTCCTCCAGGAGCCGGAGCTGCTGCGAGACGGCGGAGGGGGTGACGGCGTGCAGTTCCGCCACAGCGGTCACGGTGCCGTGTGCGGCCAGATCACGCAGAAGGACCAGTCGTCGAACATCGAGCATTAGCTCAGCTTAAATGAATGATGTACCTGATGTAGCTGGACAGAAGCGACCTCGTGCGACGACGCTGGACGGCCTGTCCCACCCCGTTCAGCAGCATCAGGAGTCCCCCGCATGCGCGCCACCGTGATCCATGGACCGAACGACATCCGCATCGAGGAGGTCCCGGACCCCCGGATCCAGCACCCTGGGGACGCTGTGGTGCGTGTGGTCAGCGCATGTATCTGCGGCAGCGACCTCTGGGCCTACCGCGGGGTGGCCTCGCGGGTGGCCGGGCAGCGCATCGGGCACGAGTTCCTCGGCGTCGTGGAGGAGGTCGGCTCCGCGGTCACCGGTTTCGCTCCGGGCGACTTCGTGGTCGCGCCCTTCGTCTGGTCCGACGGCACGTGCGACTACTGCCGGCAGGGTCTGCAGACCTCCTGCCCGCACGGCGGGTTCTGGGGAGAGGTCGGCTCCGACGGGGGCCAGGGGGAAGCGGTCCGCGTGCCCTACGCCGACGGGACCCTGGTCGCACTGCCCCAGGACGCCGTCACCGACGAGAAGCTCCACCCCGGTCTGCTGGCCCTCTCCGACGTGATGAGCACCGGACACCACGCCGCCGTCTCGGCACGGGTCCGTCCCGGAGCCACGGTCGCCGTCGTGGGCGACGGAGCGGTCGGCCTGTGCGGCGTACTCGCCGCCCGCCGCCTCGGCGCCGACCGGATCATCGCGCTCGGCCGCCACCGCACCCGCACGGACATCGCCCGCTCGTTCGGTGCCACCGACGTCGTCGCCGAGCGTGGCGAGGCCGCGGTCGAGGCGGTCCGGGAAATGACCGGCGGCCAGGGCGCACACGCCGTACTGGAAGCCGTCGGCACCGAGGAATCGATGCGTACCGCCATCTCCATCACACGCGACGGCGGTGCCGTGGGTTATGTCGGCGTACCGCACGGCGGCAGCGCCGGTGTGGATATCGCTCAGATGTTTGACCGCAACATCACTCTGGCGGGCGGCGTCGCCCCGGCCCGCGCCTACATATCCGAGCTGCTCACCGACGTGCTGGCGGGCGTCATCGATCCCGCTCCGGTATTCGACCGCACCGTCGACCTCGACGGTGTGCCGGACGGTTACCGCGCCATGGACGACCGGTCGGCGCTGAAAGTACGCATCACCTTCTGATTGGTCCATAGGGGAACTTCATGAAGATCGTCATTGCCGGCGGGCACGGCCGGATCGCCCGGCGTCTGGGCCGCCTGCTCACCGCCCGGGGAGACAGCGTCGTCGGGCTCATCCGCAACCCCGCCCACAGCAGTGAACTGTCGGACGACGGTATGCAGCCGATCGTCTGCGACCTGGAGGCGGCAACGTCCGACGACGTCGCCGCGGCCCTGGCCGGAGCCGATGCCGTGGTCTTCGCTGCCGGCGCCGGCCCGGGCAGCGGAGCCGCCCGGAAACACACCGTCGACCATCGGGCCGCCGTGCTGCTGGCCGAGGCCGCCTTGCAGGCAGGGATCCGCCGGTACGTGATGGTCTCCACCCGCGGCGCCGGCAGTCCGCCCCCGGCTCACGCCGACGAGGTCTGGGCCGCCTATGTGCACGCCAAGACCGCCGCCGACGACCACGTCATGGCACAGGACCTCGACTGGACCATCCTGCGCCCGGCAGCCCTCACCGACGATCCTGGCACCGGCACGGTGCGTCTCACCGCGGAGCGGAGCGTGGGCCAGGTCACCCGCGACGACGTCGCCGAGGTCCTGGCCGCCCTGCTCGTCACACCTGTCACCGCAGGGCTCGTCCTGGAACTTGCCCAAGGACCTGATCCCGTCGCGCAAGCGGTGGCACGTGCCGCGCACAACCGCACGGGCGCCCCATGCCCGTGACACCTTCCCTCGAAGCGCCCCTCAGCAAATGAAGATCACCGAAGATCCGGCCTACCCGCGGTAGCAAGTGCGGGGTTCGCGGTGAGCGGTCCGGGTGCGGTGCAGGCCCGGACCGACCAGCGAAGTTGCCGGCCGCGGCTCAGGCGCCGGTTGCCGCGGAGTAACGGGCGGCGACGTCTTCCCAGTTGACCAGGTCCCACAGCTTGGTGACGTAGTCCGGACGGACGTTCTTGTACTGCAGGTAGTACGCGTGCTCCCAAGCGTCGAAGACCAGCAGCGGGGTGGTGCCCTGGCCGACGTTGCCGTGGTGGTCATAGACCTGCTCCACGATCAGCCGCTTGCCCAGGGGCTCCCAGGCGAGCACGCCCCAGCCGGAGCCCTGGACGGAAGCGGTCGCGACGGTGAGCTGCTTCTTGAATGCTTCGAAGCCTCCGAGGTGTTCGTCAATGGCGTCGGCGAGGGCGCCGTCGGGCCGGTCGCCGCCGTCGGGAGAGAGGTTCTGCCAGAAGATCGAGTGCAGGACGTGGCCGGAGAGGTTGAAGGCGAAGGTCTTCTCCAGCCCGACCAGCGAGGTCGGGGTGATCCGGTCCTTGTCCCGGACTTCGGCGATCTGCTCCAGGGTGTCGTTGGCGCCCTTCACGTAGGCGGCGTGGTGCTTGGCGTGGTGCAGTTCCAGGATCTGCCCGGTGACGGCCGGTTCCAGCGCGGCGTAGTCGTAGGGCAGGTCGGGAAGCGCGTATGTGCCCATCAGGCGCGTCCCCTTTCCGCGTGGGTGATCTTCCGGGCACAGCCTATGCTGTTATTGCCAAGAGGTTGCAACAACTAAGCATGTGCATCAATATAGGTGGTGGCGGGGTCGGCCCGTCAGTCTCCGGTGCCAGAACGCCTTCCGTCCGTCGGCGTGTCCTTCCTGGAGAGTGATCGTCTTCTCACCCGGCGTCCGCCGGTTCCGGCCGGCCCCGCTCGTTCGCGGCCTGGCTCTGCCGGGAGGACAGACAGCGCTCTGGTCCTGGCCAGGGAGGCGGTCGGCGGTCGGTCCGGAATGGAACGGCCGCCCTCATGCAGAGGGCGCCGTCCACGCCGCCTCGCTGCCGAATGCTTTCGAGCCCGCGGGCGCCGCCTCGCACGGCCCGATGAACGCCGTTGCCGATCAGGCGGATTTGTGGCGGGCGCCGCCCTCGATGTGGATCGTCTCGCCGGAGACGAAGCCCGCACGCAGGAGCCACATCACCGTGTCGACGACGTCGTCGGCTTCACCGTGCCGTCCGACGAAGGTCCCGTCCGCGCTCCTGCTCAGCAAGGCCGCCTTCTTGTCACCGAGGCGATCCCACGCGCCCGAGTCCACGACACCGGGCGAGACGGCGTTGACCCGTACCGGCGCCAGATCCGCCGCCAGGTGGCGCGCGGCGTACTCGACCGCACCGTTCGTGACGCCCTTGACGAGGGATCCCCGCCCAGGGCGCCAGCCCACCACACCGGAGAACAGCACCATCGACCCGGTCGGCCGCAGGACCGGCGCAAAGTGCTTGGCCACCAGCATCGGGCCGACCACCTTCGCCGTGAACGCGGCCAGCAGTTTGTCGCGGTCCAACTCGGTCGCGCGGACGTCGTGCGGCGCCGATCCGGTCGTCACGATGTGGTCGATTCCGTCCTTCAGCCGTTCCGCCGCGGCCGCGAGCGTCGACTCGTCCTGCAGATCGACCCGTACCGCTGTGGCACCGATCTCGCCCGCCAGCACGTCGGCCGCGGCCAGATCGCGGGCACCGACAACAACCTCGTACCCGTCCTTCGCCGCACGCCTCGCGACCGCCGCGCCCAGCGCCCGTGCACCGCCGATGACCAGGATCCGTTCCATGTCTCTCGACTCCCTTCCGTTAGGATCGAGCACCACGGTATGGATTTGATACCGGTATCTTCAACGGAACCGGGAGCAGCGATGGGCAAGGCATACAACGTCATGGCAGCGACCTGCCCGAGTCGCACGGTGCTGCACCGAATCGGCGCCCGCTGGACCGTGTTCGTCGTCAACGCCCTCGACGACGGACCTCGCCGCTTCAGCGAACTGAAGGGGCATATCCGGGGCATCACCCCGAAGGTCCTGACCGAGACCCTGCGCTCTCTGGAGGCCGACGGTCTGGTCAGCCGCCACGCGTACGACGAGAACCCGCCCCGCGTCGAATACGCCCTGACGCCCCTGGGCCGCTCTCTGCTCATCCCGCTGCGCGCCGTACGACTCTGGGCCGAGAAGCACGTCCCGGACATCGAGGCGGCCCGATCCCGCCGACCAACGCTCTGACCCATGAGTCCACTGCCGGCATGAACCCGGTCGCGGCCGTACAGCGTCTACGGAAAGGCTCAGGCGGCGGACGGCCACCCGGATTCGGCCGCAGGCGGGTGCAGGGCCACACCGACGCTTGACCTCAACCAGACTTGAACTTCTAGGTTCCTTCCGGAGCCGCAGGAACCGACCAGCGGTGCCTCTCCAGGAGGTTCGCCATGACCGAGCGCACAGCCCATATCGAGATCCCCGACCGGTACCGATATGCCGTGATCCCGCACATAATGGTCGACGATGCCGCCGCGGCGATCGACTTCTACCAGCGGGCGTTCGGCGCCCGTGAGGACTTCAGGATCGATGCTCCGGGCGGCGGAATTCTGCACGCCGAGATCACCATCGGACGGTCGGCCCTGATGCTGGGCGATGCCGGCGTGGACGAGGCGGAGGAAGCCTCCTTCGCCGCACCGACCTCGCTCGGCGGAGGTACGTCCGTCACGCTGCACGTCTTCGTGCCGGATGTCGACAGCCTGGCGGAGCGCGCAGAAGCCGCCGGCGCCGAGATCCTCCAGCCTCCGAAGGACATGTTCCACGGTGACCGCACCGTCATCCTCAAGGACCCTTCGGGGCATATTTGGGTATTTCTGACCCACGTGGAGGACGTCTCGCAGGAGGAGCTCCGGCGCCGCCTGACCGCAGTTGGCTGACTCCGGCGAGGGCGGCACCCGGGGTGGCTCCACAGCGATGCAGAGCCACCCCGTCAGGTGTCCTCTCGTCCGAACGTCACCCGGACGCGATTCACTTCGTGCGCGTCCCCGCGTGCTTGGTTCCAGTCCAGGTCATGCGTCGTGGGTGGATCGCTGGTCGAAGGTGGCGTGGAATCGGCGTGTTTCGTCCACGATGCGGCTCGGGCCGGTCAGGGTGACGGTTGCCGTCAGACGAGCAGCCGTACTGGATGACGCCAGACGGAGCTCCAGGTCGCCTGGTTCGACGATGCGGTAGCCGTCATGGCCGGTGAAGGAAGCGACGTCGGCGGGAACGGTGATGTGAAGGCGACTGGTTTCGCCCGGTGCGAGCGGGACTCGGCTGTAGCCGATGAGGCGCTGTACCGGCTGGACGACGGAGGCGACCGGGTCGTGGAGGTAGAGCTGGACGACTTCGGTGCCGGGCCGTTCGCCTGTGTTGCGGATGGTGCAGGCGAGGGTGAACTCGCCTTCTGTTGAGGCCTGCTGCGTCTGAACCGTGAGATCGCTCCAGGCGAATGTCGTATAGCTGAGGCCATGGCCGAAGCCGAACGCGGGGGTCGGATCGATATTGGAGACATCGCTGGCCTGGGCCAGGCGGGCGCCGAGGTATGTGGTCGGCTGGGCGCCGGGGCTCCGGGGCACGCTGACGGGCAGGCGTCCCGAGGGATCGGTGCGGCCGCTGAGTATGCCGGCGATCGCGCGGGTGCCTTCGGCTCCCGGGAAGAAGGACTGCACGATCGCCGCGGACTCGCCCACGGCACGGCCGAGAGCGTATGGCCGCCCCGCGAGCAGCACGGTGACGACCGGGCGGCCGGAGTCGAGGAGTGCGTCGAGGAGGTGCTGCTGGGCTCCGGGGAGGGTGAGTGACTCCGCGTCGCATCCTTCGCCGCTGGTGCCACGGCCGAACAGGCCGGCGCGGTCGCCGAGGACAGCGATGACGATGTCCGCGTTCCGGGCAGCATGTACTGCCTCGTCGATCCCGGAGAGGTCTCCGTCGTCGATGCCGGTGCCACGGGTGAGGGTGATGTCCGTGTCGGGGAACTCGGCCGCAAGGGTGTCGTGGAGGGTGGGCAGGTCGATCCCGATGGGGATGTCCGGGTGATGAACGCCGACGTGCATGGGGAAGGAGTAGCAGCCGAGGACGGCTGTGGCCTCTGCCGCGTTGGGGCCGATCAGGGCGATGCGGCGTGGCGCTGCCAGCGGCAGCACACCGTCGTTGCTGAGGAGGACCACCGCCTTCTCGGCTATTTCGCGGGCCAGTTCGCGGTTCGAGGCAGGATCCAGGTCGACCTTGCCGCGCAGTGCGTCGGGGTCGTCGAGGTCGGCACCGCTCAGTGCGGCCGGCACCGGACTCCAGTCCGGGTCGAGCATGCCGAGCTGGGCCTTTTGGTGGAGGACCCGGCTCAGGGCGCCGTCGATGAGCGACTCCGGGATGCGGCCGTCCTTGACCGCCTCGACGAGTGGTTCACCGAAGGTCTTGACGGTGGGCAGTTCGACGTCGACGCCCGCTGTGAGGGCCGTGTTTGCGGCGCCGGCCCAGTCTGCCGCGACGCCGTGCAGGGTTTTGAGGAACGCGATGCCGAAGTAGTCCGCTACGACCGTGCCGTCGAATCCCCAGGTGTCGCGGAGCAGGTCGGTCAGCAGCCGCCTGTCAGCGGCGGCGGGTACGCCGTCGTTGTCGTTGTAGGCGTGCATGACGGAGCGGGCGCCGCCCTCGCGTATGGCCATCTCGAACGGGGGCAGCAGGATGTCGGCCCGTTCCCGGGGTCCGATCGCCGAGGGAGCGAGGTTGCGTCCTGCGCGGGAGGCGGAGTAGCCGACGAAGTGCTTGAGGGTGGCGACGATTCCTGCCGTCTCCAGTCCTTGCACGTACGCCGTGCCGATGGTGGCAACGAGGTACGGGTCCTCGCCGATCGTCTCCTCCACGCGGCCCCAGCGGGCGTCGCGCACCACGTCGAGGACGGGCGCGAGTCCCTGATGGATGCCGACCGAGCGCATGTCACGGCCGATGGTCGCGGCCATGCGCCGCACGATCTGAGGGTCGAATGTGGCACCCCAGGACAGCGGGACGGGGTAGGCGGTGGCCCCCCAGGCGGCGAAGCCGGCCAGGCATTCCTCGTGTGCGAGAGCGGGGATGCCGAAGCGGTTGGCCGAGACGATGCGGGCCTGGGTGCGCTGAAGGGAAAGGGCCCCGAGCGCGGGGTCGACGGGCACGGTGCCGAAGGGCCGGGTCAGCTGTCCCAGTCCGGTGGGCATCAGCGCGTCCAGGTCGACAGGGTCCTCCATGTCGTGCTGGTGGGGAGCCACTTCGCCACCGTGGGCGGAGGCGCCGACCCATACGCCGTAGAGCTGGGCTGTCTTCTCCTCCAGAGTCATCGCGTCTATCAGGGACGCCACTCTGGCGGCGAGGGGGCGGGCCGCATCGTTCCAGGGCGGGGTTCGGGGGGAGGTCTCTACGGCCACGGGGCGGTCACTTTCCTCCGACGCCCATCAGGCCCTGGACCAGGGCACGACGGGCGAACAGGTAGACGAGCAGGACGGGCAGCATGGACAGCATCACGGCTCCGAGGAGGCCGGGGATGTCGATGCCGTGTTCGGTCTGGAAGTTGTACAGACCCAGCGTGATCACCTTGGTGGAGTCGGACTGGGTCAGCACGAGCGGGAAGAGGAAGCCGTTCCATGCCTGGAGCGCGGAGAACACGGTGATCGTGGACAGGCCCCCGCGGGACAGTGGTACGACCAACTGGAAGAACATGCGCCGCGGCGTCGCACCGTCCACGGCCATGGCCTCGAACAGTTCGGGGGAGATGTCCCGCATGGCGCCGCTGAGGATCAGCGCCGACATCGGCAGGCAGAACGCGGCTGTCGGCAGGATGACGCCGAGCAGGTTGTCGTACAGGCCTGCTTGGCTGATGAGGTAGAACATCGGGACGATGACGGCCTGGGCCGGAATGGCAAGGCCCAGCAGGAACAGGCGGAAGACCAGAGAGGTCACTTTGCTGCGGCTGCGGACGATGGCGTAGGCGAGCGGCGGTACCAGTACCAGCACCAGGCCCACCACGGCTGCCGTGACGACAATGGTGTTGACGAAGTATCGGCCGAAGCCTGAGTCGAAGGCGCTGAGGTAGTTGTCGAAGGTGAAGGTGTCAGGCACCGACACCGGGCCGTTCGAGGCATAGTCGCCGCGGGTGCGCAGGGTCGCGGCGAGCATCACGTACAGGGGCAGGCCGACCAGGAACAGCCAGACGACGGAGCCGACGCCGGCCAGGTAGTTGGGACGGCGCCTCATGACACACCCTCCATGGAGCTGCGCATCTTGTCGTAGCCCGATACGCGGACGACGATGAGCGAGATGATGGTCGACGCGACGACCAGGGTGAGGGCGATGGCGGACCCGGTACCGAAGTCGAAGCTCTTGAAGGCCTTTTCGTACATGTAGTAGGCGCTGATCGTGGTGTCGGTGCCGGGGCCTCCCTGGGTGAGGATGAGGACCGTCTCGAACGTGGTCAGACCGCCGACCGTCATCAGGATCATCGAGGTGATCATCGCGTTGCGCAGTTGCGGCAGCGTGATGTGGAAGAACTGCCGGTAGCGGCCTGCTCCGTCGATCTCTGCGGCCTGGTAGAGCACCTGCGGGACGGCTCGGGCAGCACCTTGGTAGATCAGGGTGTGGAACGGAGTGAACTGCCAGGTGCTCACGAACGCCAGCACCCCGATGGCCGTGGTCTGCTCGCCGAACAGGTTGCCGTCACCGAAGAGCCAGGTGGCATCGGCGGGGATGCCGAAGTTGGGGTCGAGCAGCGCTCGCCACAGGACGGAGACGGCGGTGGCCGACAGCAGCAGCGGGACGAAGTAGATGGCGGACAGCACGGCCCGATTGCGCTGGTAGCCGGCAGCCCAGACCCCCAGGACGATGCTGAGCGGCGTCTGTATGAGGATGCCGAGTGCCGTCAGGAGCAGGGTCACCCAGATGCTCTTGAGCATCACAGGGTCGTCCAGAAGCCGTGACCAGTTGTCCGTGCCGACGAATTGAGGCGACCCGAGCCCGTTCCAGCTCATGAAGGACAGCACCGCAACCATGACCAGCGGAACGATCGCGAAGACAGCGAAGAACAAGGTGGCGGGCAGAGCCCAGGTGAAGCCGGGCCTTCCCACGTTTGCTGCGGACGAGCCGACCGGCCGCCGCCGGGCCTCCTTGCGGGACCTGGCGGCGGGCTGGGTGCTCGTGATCTGTGTCGTCATGAGCCGATCATTCGTTCGGAAGTGCTTGCATGGCCTTGATGAAGCCGTCCGCGTCCATCTGACCGTTGAAGAACTGCTGCACGGCCTGCTGGATCGGGGTGCCGGCCGACGGCGGGTACGCCTGGTCCCACGACAGCTGGAACGCGGGGGCCTTCGCGACCAGGTCGTACTGGAAGCGCGAGTAGTCGGGATTGGCCGAGGAGCCCAGGAAGGACGCGGTGTTCGTGGTCGTCGGCAGGTTGCCGATGGCCAGCTGCGCCTTCACGAACTCATCCGAGTACATGAGCTTCAGGAACTCGGCGACGGCTTCGGGGTGCTTGGTCTTCTTCAGCACCGAGTAGAAGTTGTTGGTGTTCCCGACGACGTTCGCCGCGTCGCCCTTGCCGCCGGAAACGGCCGGGAACGTGGTGTAGCCGAGGTCCTTCTCCGCGAAGTCCTTGGCGTCCGTCTGCTGCTGGGCGTAGTACCACGAGCCCATGAGCTCGAAGCCGGCCTTGCCGGACGCCAGCAGTGCCGGTGAGGCGCCGTTGGTGTACTTCACCGAGTCGTAGTTCTTCCCGAAGGCGCCGGCGTCCACGAGGTCCCTGAGCATGCTCAGTGCCTTCTTGCTGTCGGCGCTCTCCCACACCGACTTGTCGCCCTTGATGGCCTTCTGGAACAGGCCCGGTCCGGCGACGCGGTCGTAGAGGTACTCGAACCACATGAGGGTCGGCCATCTGTCACCGCCGCCCAGGGCGATGGGCGTGACACCTTCGGCCTTGAGCTTCTTGACCGCGGCGAGCAGCTCGTCCCAGGTCTGGGGCGGCTTGATTCCCGCCTGGTCGAGGACCTTCTTGTTGTGGAACAGCAGGACGGGCTGGGTGCCACGCATCGGCACGCCGTAGGGCTTGCCGTCGACCACTGCGCTGTTGAAGACCGAGGGGAGGAACTTGTTGTCCAGATCCGGGTTCTTCTTGATGAAGTCGTCCAGCGGCAGCAGCAGGTCGGCCTTGACGAACGGCTGGATGCTGCCGCCGCCCCAGTTGAAGAAGATGTCCGGCGCCTGCGGGGTGTTGATGATCGTCTGGAGCTTCTGCTGATAGTCGGCACCGGGGATGGTGTCGAGGACGGCCTTGACGTCGGACGTCTTGTTGAACGTGCTGACTATCTGCTTTTCAACCTTGTTGCTGGCGTCCCCGTAGACCAGAACATGGATCTTGCCGTCGTCCGACGACGCCTGGCCGTTGCCGGTGCCGCAGGCGGACAGGGGCAACGCCAGGGCAAGCGTCGCACCGCAGGCGACCAGTCTGGGCAAGCGTGCGCGTGTCTTCATCGTTCGCCTTTCGAAAGTTTCGGCCTCATTACCGAAAGTCTCTGCGGTGGGGACATTAGGTCAGGCCTGAGACTCGGTCAACAGTCATGCATGCACGCGTCTGAACCGTTACCGACGTCGATGCCTATACGCTGCACACATGGGCAATGACGACGAGACGAGCGGCCGGGTGACCCTGGCTGAGGTGGCGAAACTTGCGGGAGTCTCGCTTCCGACAGTTTCGAAGGTCCTCAACGGCCGTGCCGACGTGTCCCGTGCGACCCGGGCCAAGGTCGAGGGCCTGCTGGAGGCCCACGGCTACCGCCGCCGCCCCCGGACGGCACCGTGGCCCGGGCTTGTCGAACTCGTGTTCCACGAGCTGGACAGCATCTGGGCGATGGAGCTGGTCAAGGGGGTGGAGCAGGTCGCGAGGGAGAACCATGCGACAGTGGTGCTCACCGTGAGCGGCACACGGCATACACCCGGGCCGGAATGGCTCGAAGGAGTGCTGCAACGAAGGCCGCTGGGCGTCGTCCTGGTCTTCTCCACGCTTCCGCAGGACGTCAAGCGGCAGCTCAGGTCAGCGGCCATTCCCTTCGTGGTCGTCGACCCCGCAGGCGACCCCGACCCCGATGTGCCGTCGGTGGGCTCGGCGAACTGGGCCGGCGGTCTTGCGGCCACCCGGCATCTCACGGCACTGAACCACGAGCGGGTCGCGATCATCACCGGACCCAAGGACATGCTGTGCTCACGCGCCCGCCTCGACGGCTACCGCTCCGCCATGGCGATGGCGTCCTTGGAGGTGGACCCGCGGCTGGTACGGTTCGGCGATTTCCATGTGCAGGGCGGTTTCGAGCACGCGATGAGCCTGCTGGACGAACCGGACCGGCCGACGGCGATCTTCGCGGGCAGCGATCTCCAGGCGCTCGGCGTGCTCGAGGCGGCCCGGCTCAAAGGACTGCGTGTACCGCAGGACCTGTCGGTGGTCGGCTACGACGACGTCCCGCTCGCGCAGTGGTCGAGCCCGCCGCTGACCACGGTGCACCAGCCACTTCGCCAGATGGCCGAGGAAGCGTCGCGCATGCTGTTCAAGCAGGATGAATCCGCTAAGGGCGCCCAGCGCATCGAGCTGGCCACGCATCTGGTGGAGCGACAGAGCACGGCCCCGCCCGACAAGTCGTGAGGACCCCGACCCCGCCCCGGCCACAGCGCCGAGCGGGTGCGTGGCGCGAGCCGATTCACTCGAACGCACCCGTTCCACGTGCCGTGGCGCTTTGTCCCGTCAGGCTGTTCCAAAAGGATGCGCACCGAAATATTTCGCACCAATGGTGTGTCATTACGTGAGGAGCGGCAGATGGAAATTAAGAGGACCGACACGGCGGTTGTGTTCATCGACCCACAGAACGACGTGCTGAGCGAGGACGGGGCGAACTGGGACGTGGTGGGAGCGAGCGTCACGGAGAACAAGACCGTCGAGAACATGGAGAAAATCTTCGAGGCGGCGAAGGAAGGTGAATACGAGGTCTTCATATCGCCTCACTACTTCTACCCGACCGACGACGGATGGCGAATGAACGGGCCACTCGAGACAAGCGAGCTCGAGACCCGCACTTTCGCACGGGCGGGGCAGCTCGATCTGACGGGATTCCGAAACTCTGGGGCAGACTGGCTGGACCGATTCAAACCTTATATCGAAGACGGTAAAACGGTGGTCGCCAGCCCGCACAAGGTATTTGGACCGGAAACCAACGACTTGGTACTGCAACTGCGCAAACGCAGAATTCAAAGGATCATTCTTGGCGGGATGCTGGCGAACATGTGCGTCGAGTCCCATATGCGCCACCTCATCGAGGAGGGATTTGAAGTCGCCGTGGTCAGGGACGCGACAGCTGGACCCCGACACCCGGTTTGGGGCGACGGGTATCAGGCGGCGATCATCAATTATCGTTTCTTCGCGCATGCATTACTGTCGACCGCCGAAGTGCTCGACGCAATGCACTGAGGAGCTCACGGCCTGGTGCAGGTAGCAACTGAGGTTGCGGACCACAAACGAGCGGATTCGGGTCGGCGCAAGAGGGATGCTGTGGAGTTCCAACCCATCGTGGAGCTGGTCGGTCGAGCCGTTGACGCCGCAGGCGTGGCCATCATAATCGCGGGAATGCTCTGGGCGACCGTTCTCGCGGCTGTCCGGCTCAGTCGCCGACAGGCGGGTGTGTACCGCGACCTTCGCCGTCGCGTCGGGCGGTCGATCCTGCTGGGGCTGGAGTTTCTCGTAGCCGGCGATATCATCCGTACAGTCGCCGTCGCGCCGACGTATGAAAGCGTCGGAGTGCTGGCCCTGATCGTAGTCATCCGAACCTTCCTGAGCTTTTCTCTCGAGCTCGAGATCACCGGACGATGGCCGTGGCAAAAACCAATGGGCGAAGCCAAGGACTGAACCCGTGGCCATGCTGCGACGCCCCGGAGCGAGCAAGGCCGCTGCGCCGGGCCGAAGACGAGGTCCTCGAGCCGGTGGCCGAACGCGCCACCACCACGGATCCTGAACTCATGTCCGATGCAGCATCCCGAGCCGAGCAGCGGATCGCACAGGTCCGGGACGATGTGGCCGCACGCCTGGCACTGGCGCAGGAGTTCTACGCACAGGCCTGCGAGCCCCTGCGCCGGTACGGTCACGCCGAGCTGAGCTTTCTGCGATGGTCAGCCGCACGCGGAGTGCTCGCCACAGAGTCCGGTACGCGCCCGGGCAGCGCATGGTGGCGTGCCGTGAACGAGGGCCTTCTCAGGGACAAGGTGGAGGCGCGTCTGCTGTGCGCCGGTGCCCCGGGCGAGGCAAGCGCAAGAAGCGTCGAGTACTGGGTGGACTGCATCCGCAGGCCGTCCCCCGCCGCCTGGTACCGCGCCCACAACGCCAGCATCGTCGCCGGCTACCTGCGCCACGAGAAGCTGGCCGCGCCGGAAGCACAGGTGGAGCGGTTCATGATGAACGTCGCGCTGCTCCGCGTCCTGTTCACCCACGCCATGCTGGTACGACCGCGGCTCATGCTGGGATGGCTGGCCCCGTTCGGGCCACGGCTGGTCGACCCCCGCTACGCGACCGTGAAGTGGTTCCTCGACCTCGGCCGGTCCTTCCCGCCGGTGTACCCCGTCGCGTTGCCCACCGAGGACACGATCCTCGACGAACACGCCCTCGCCCGGATGCTCGACTACGGCGTGATCGCCCCCAGACTGCCGGTGCTGTACGCACTCTCGGCCGCGACGCTCGAAGAGCCCCGCCTGATGACCCTCCTGGACGCAGGCGTGCCGGCGTACGTCTGGACCAGGGCGGAACGCCCGCTCTGGTACGTCGGCAACACGGGCGCCCATCTGCGCCTCATCGCCCGCATGACCGGCGTACACCTGCGGTGGCCCCCCTCACCCGCCGGCCGCCGCTATGTCCCGCTGCACGGCTGAAGCCCACTGCCTCGGTCACCGGCCGCCGGGGCCCCCGCCGCCCGGGTCCGCCCCCCGCGCCCGCCCCCCCCCCCCCCCCCGGCCGGCTTCCCGGCCGGCCGCCCCCCCGCTGCCCCCGGGTCGCCGGGCTCAGCGGCCGACGTCGTCCGTCACCGCCGCCCCGGCACCCCCGGCCGCCGGAGCCGGTACGGCCGCCGTGGTCGCCGCCGAGTCCCCGTCGGAGTTGATCCGCTCGATGACGGCCAGCCGCTCCGGGGTGTCCTCGGGCCGCAGGAAGCCGATCAGGACGTAGAGGACCAGGGAGACCGCCAGCGGGACCGACACCTGGTACTGCAACGGCACCCCGCCGTCGACGTTCCAGTTGATCGGGTAGTTGACCAGCCAGAAGGCCAGCAGGCCCATCGCCCAGCTGGTGAGCGCGGCCGTCGGTCCCGACCGGCGGAAGGGCCGCAGCAGGCCGAGCATCATCGGGATCGCGATCGGCCCCATCAGGCCGGCCACCCACTTGATGACGACGGTGATGATGTCCTTGAACGTCGGCGAGTTGACCTGGGTCGCCACCGACATCGACAGGGCGAGGAACACGACCGTGGTGATCCGGGCCGCGACCAGCCCCGACCGCGCGTTCCAGGCCCGGGCCCGCGTCGACAGGACCGGAGCCACGTCCCGGGTGAACACCGCCGCGATCGCGTTGGCGTCGGAGGAGCACATGGCCATGGTGTGCGAGAAGAAGCCGACGATGACCAGGCCCAGCAGACCGTGCGGCAGCAGCTGTTCGGTCATCAGGCCGTAGGAGTCGGAGCCGTCCGGCTTCTGGGCGTGCACCAGCAGCGGTGACATCCACATGGGGAAGAACAGGACCACCGGCCACACCAGCCACAGCGCGGCGGACAGCCGGGCCGAGCGCTCGGCCTCGCGCGGTCCGGCCGTGGCCATGTAGCGCTGGGCCTGGTTGAGCATCCCGCCGTTGTACTCGAAGAGCTTGATGAACAGGAAGGCGAGCAGGAACACCGTGCCGTACGGGCCGGCCAGCCCGTCGCCGTGGCCGTGCAGCGCGGGCTCGTCCCACGCGTCGAAGAACCCGATCCCCTTGTCGTCGAGCTTCAGCACCACCGCGACGAACATCGAGACGCCCGCCAGCAACTGGATGACGAACTGGCCGAGTTCGGTCAGCGCGTCGGCCCACAGCCCGCCGATGGTGCAGTACACGGCGGTGATGCCGCCGGTGATCAGGATGCCCTGGTTCAGCGAGACCCCGGTGAACACGGACAGCAGGGTCGCGATCGCGGCCCACTTCGCGCCGACGTCCACGATCTTCAGCAGCATGCCGGACCAGGCCAGCGCCTGCTGGGTGGGGAGGTTGTAGCGGTTCTTCAGGTACTCCAGCGGCGAGGCCACGTGCAGCCGGGAGCGCAGCCGGTTGATCCGCGGCGCGAACAGCTTCGACCCGATGGCGATGCCGAGCGCGATGGGGAACGACCAGGTCACGAACGACGTCACGCCGTAGGTGTAGGCGATGCCCGCGTACCCGGTGAACATCACCGCGCTGTAGCCCGACATGTGGTGCGAGATGCCGGACAGCCACCACGGCATCTTCCCGCCGGCGGTGAAGAAGTCGCTGACGTCGTCCACCCGCTTGTGCGACCAGACGCCGATCGCGACCATCACGCCGAAGTACCCGATGAGCACGGCCCAGTCGAGACTGTTCATGAGCCCCCTTCCAGGGTCCGCCTTGTGAACTCCGCTCAGCTGGTGGGCACTTCGCCTGAGCGGGGAATGGGCTCCTCAGGCCGCGAAGTGCCCGCTCATCGTGGGTGGCTGTGCGTGGGCACGACAAGCAAGCGGTAGGTCAAGAGCAGGTAAAATAGTTCTGCTAGCTGACCTTGGTTCACCTATATGAACAGTCTGTGAGGGGTGCGGGAAGGGTTCAGCGCATCAGCTCCCCGGCGTTGACCAGCAGCGACTGCCCCGTGATCGCCCGCGCCCGGTCGGACGCCAGGAACACCGCCGCGTCCGCCACGTCCCCGTCCGTCGCCAGTTCGGGCAGCGCCATCCGGTCGGTCAGCCGGGACAGCACCTCACCCTCCGGCACCCCCTCGGTGTGCGCGGTGAACTGCACGTACGCCTGCACCGGTGGTCCCCACATCCAGCCCGGCAGCACGGTGTTGACCCGGATCCGGTACGGGCCCAGCTCCCGCGCCAGCGAGTACATCGCGCTCGTCAGCGCCCCCTTGGATGCCGCGTACGCCGCCTGCCGCACCTGTGAGGGGGCGGCCACCGCCGACTGGGTCCCGATGAACACGACCGACCCGCCGCCCCTGCCCCCGCCGCCCGCCTTCAGCCCCGGCAGACAGGCCCGCGTCATCCGCAGCGAGCCCAGCAGGTTCACGTCGAGCACCGAACGCCAGGTCGTGAAGTCCGCGTCCTCCAGGCCGCCGAAGTAGGAGTCCCAGGCCGCCACGTGCACCACCGCGTCGATCCGCCCGAACCGCTCCGAGGCCAGCCCCGCCAGCGCCGCGCACTGCCCCTCGTCGGTGATGTCGGTCGCCCGGTACGCGGTGTGCGCGCCGTCCGGGTCGATCTCGGCGGCGCTCTTGGCGAGGTTCGCCTCCGTGCGCGCCCCCAGCACGGCGTTGCCGCCGTCCCGTACCACCGCCGCCGCCACCTGATGACCGAGCCCGGCCCCGACCCCCGAGACGACGACGGTCTTGCCGTCCAGCAGTGACATCGCGTACCTCCCGGGTATGGCGCATTGTCTGACGGAGCGTCAGAGTATGGGCGTCCGGGAGCGGACGGAAGAGGCCGGAGGGCTCCGGAAGGGGCCGGGAGCGGCCGCAGGGCTCCGGGAGGGGCCGCGGGAGCGAGGAAGGGGAACGGCATGAGCGAGGAGACCCGCCGTGACGTGGACGCGTACGCCGAACTGGCCGCCACCGGCCCCTACGGCGTCCGCCCCGGCCACGCCCTGATCACCATGGTCGAGCCGCACCCGGGCCACGAGTACGCCTACAACCGCTGGTACGAGGACGACCACTACTACGCCGGCGCGATGGCCATGCCCTGGATGTACGCGGGCCGCCGCTGGGTCGCCACCAGGGACCTGCAACTCCTGCGCTACCCGGAGAAGTCGGCGGTCGCGCAGCCGGTGACCACGGGCTGCTACCTGTCGACGTACTGGATCACCGAGGGCCGCTACGACGAGCACATGAAGTGGACCGTCGCGATCAACAGACGGCTCAACCGGGACGCCCGCGTCTACCACGACCGCACCCACGTCCTCACCGCGTTCCAGGACCACGCGACGACCGTCTACCGCGACGGCGCGGCCGGCCCGAGGGACCAGCACGCCCTCGACCACCCCTACCCGGGCCTGGTGCTGGAGGTCGTCGACGCGGAGTCCGGCGCCCGGCGCGCCGAACTCCTCGACTGGCTGCGCTCCCGCCATCTGCCCCGGCGCCTCGCGGGCTCCCCGGCCGCCATGGTGACCGTCTTCCGCCCGACCCCGCTGCCCGGCGACCGCATGACCTACGTACGCCAGGTCGAGGGCGTCGACACCCGGCTGACCCTGCTGTGGTTCCTGGAGACGGACCCGCGGGATTGCTGGGAGGAGCACTTCACCGGACTCGACACGGCCCTCGCCGAGTCGGGTCTGGGCCGGGTGGAGCTGGTGGCGCCGTTCGTCCCCACGGTGCCGGGCACGGACCGGTACGTCGACCGGCTGCGCTGAGAGCTCCGGGCCCCGAGCGACCCCGGACCGGGGTCGCCTCGACCCGTCCGGACCGGCGTCACTTCCACTCGTCCGGGCAGGGCGTCCCGCGCGGCACCGTGTACGGGGCCGCCAGCCGGTAGGTTCCCGCCTTCGGCGCCAGCAGCACCGTCCACCGGTCGCCCTGGGCGTCCTCCTCGGTCTCCATCAGACAGCCGTTGACGTTGTGGTACGACCTGGGCTCGCCCTCGGCCCGGTGCTTGGACGCCTTGGTCTCCTGCGGCGGCTGCAGCTTCTTGCCGTCGGCGTCGACGATGCTCAGCCACGGCGAGTACGGGATCCGGACGGTGATGCGGCCCGGCCTGCTCACCTCCATGGTCAGCTCGCCCTGCTCGGCCCGGTCCACGACCGCGTTCGGCTCGGCGAGCGACGCCGGGTCGGTCACCTGGAACAGCTGCCAGTTGTCGTCGCCCCACACCTGCTTCAGATAGGGCAGCCCGCGCCGCAGCAGCTGCCGCTCGCGCTGCCCGCCGTCCCCGTCGGGCTCGTCCTTGGGCAGCACGACGTAGTGCACGGCCCACCGCTGGAGCCACTCGTGATAGTTGGCGGAGTTGAGCGTGTCGTCGTAGAAGACGGGGTTGCGCTCCATGTCGGCCTGGCGGTTCCAGCCGCGGGCCAGGTTGACGTACGGGGCGAGGGCGGAGGCCTCGCGGTGCGAGCGGGCCGGCACGACCTCCACGCGGCCCTTCTCGGCACCGGCCACCTGGAGCTGGTTGACCAGCGGGGCCAGCTCGCGCGCCCAGGACGCGGCCGGAGTGGTGTGGATGATGTCGTCGACCGTCTTGAAGCCGATCCAGCCGGTGAAGGAGGCGAGGGCCAGCACGAGCGCGTACCACTTGCGCGAGCGCCGGACCGTGAAGGGCAGCGCGGCCACCAGGACGACCCCGGCGAACAGCATCGCCAGCCGGGTGATGTTGGAGCCGATCTGCGAGCTGATCAGCCACACCAGCAGCACCGCGAGTCCGTACACCGCGGCCGTGATCCGGACGGTCTTCCACTCGGCCGGTACGACGGCGTAGGCGACCCCCGCGCACAGCAGCGGCAGGATCACCGACCCGAACGACATCGGCTGGGTGCCGGAGAACGGGAACAGCCAGGCCGACACCGCGACCACGGCGGTCGGGCCGAGGCCCAGCGCCCAGGCGCCGGGGCGCCGCTTCTGGAGGAACAGCGCGGCCGCCACGAGCCCCACGAACAGACCCGCGACCGGCGAGGACATGGTGGCCAGCGCGGCCAGCGGGGCCGCGCAGCAGGCCTTCGCCCACCGTTTGTGGCGCCAGCGGTACGGCCAGCAGAACACGGAGGCGACCGCGGCCAGCGCGAACATCGTGCCGAGCCCGAAGGTCACCCGGCCCGAGATGGCGTTGCACAGGAAGGCGAGGACACCGGCCAGCGAGGCCCACAGCGGGTTTCGCACCGACCGGCTGCGCAGCAGGACCAGCGTCAGCAGCCCGGCCGACACCGTCCCGGCGATCATCATCGTCGTCCGGACGCCGAGCACCGACATCAGATACGGCGACACCACGCTGTAGGACACCGCGTGCATACCGCCGTACCAGGCGAGGTTGTACGCCGAGTCCGGGTGCCGGCCGACGAACTCGGCCCACGCGTCCTGTGCCGCGAGGTCCCCGCCACTGTTCGCGAACGTGAAGAACCAGACGACGTGCAGGATTCCGGCCAGCGCGGTGACGTACAGGACGGGGTGCTGGAGCAGGCGCTGCCGCAGAAGGTAGAAGGCGATCCTCAGCCGTGCGTTGCCGACGTCGCCCCCGGAGCCGGTCCTACCGGACCCGGAACCGGACAGCGGTATTCGCGGGTCGGTGTCCGAGCCCGGGACGTCGTCCGCTCCCGGACCGGTGTCGTCGGCGCGTGTCGGCTCCGCTGTGGCCACCTGAAGGCACTCCCCGTGTCCTGTCTTCCGTTCCCGTCCGCTGGCCGTTCTCCTCGGCTTCACGGCGGCGTTTCCACGACAGGCGACCTGTCCTGTTTCGCGACGCTAGCACGCACCCCGCCGACGGGCTCCCGGGTGGGGCCGTGCGACGGGGTGCGCGGGCGTGCGGGCGGCCGGTCGGCCGGGCGGGATCAGCCGAGACGTGTCACCTTGTCCATGAAGCCCGGTTCGGTCAGATCCGTTTGCAGAGCCACCGGAACCTGCACCCCGACCGAGTCGCCGGAGCCGTCACCGACGGTGAGCGAACCGACCTTGGTGCCGGCCTTCGCGGAGTGCGGCACGTCGTCGGAGTCGAAGGTCAGCTTCACCTTCAGTCCGGCCCAGCCGACCGCCGAGACGTCCTTGGTGACGACGACCGGGGTGTGGTTGCCGAGCCGGTCGTCGACGTACCCGACGACATCGCCCTTCTTCAGGATCTTCGCCGAGGTCATCGCGCCCTGCGCGGCCAGCAGCGCGGTCTTGCTGACCGCGTTGACCGTGTCGATGATCGGCGCCTTGTGCTGGCCGAGGACCGCGCCGACCAGGGTGACGGTCTCGCCGTCGACGTCCTGGGTGGCGGCGAAGAGCAGGTTGCCGCCGGCCTTGGTGGTGGAGCCGGTCTTGATGCCGAGGGCGTTGTTGTAGGGGACGAGCGTGTTGTAGTTGCGGTGCTTCTGGCCCGACGGGTCGGTCCAGCTCGGCAGCTTGGTGATGTCCATGAGGGCCTGGATCTTCACCAGCTCGTGGCCCAGCTTCACCTGGTCCTGCGCGGTGGAGACGGTGGTCTCCTTCAGGCCGGAGGCGTCGGTGTACGTGGTGTTCGTCATCCCGAGCTGCTTGGCGGTGGCGTTCATCTTCTTGATGAACTCCGCCTCGCTGCCCGCGTCCCAGCGGGCCAGCAGCCGCGCGATGTTGTTCGCCGACGGGATCATGACAGCCGAAAGCGCCTGCTTCTGAGTGAGCTTGTCGCCTTCCTTGACGGTGTTGAGCGTGGACTCGCCGTCCTTGTCGTAACCGCCCTCCTTCTCGGCGGTGGCGTCGACGGGGATGCTCTCGCCCTCCTCGCCCGGCTTCATCGGGTGGTCCTTGAGCACGATGTACGCCGTCATCGCCTTGGCGACCGAGCCGATGGCGACCGGCGTCTGCTTGCCGAAGTCGTCCATCGAGCCGATGCCGTTGACGTCCATCCAGCCCTGGCCCTCGCTCGGCCACGGCAGGTCGACCTTGTCGCCGTCGAAGCTGTACGAGTCCTTGGCGGTGAGCGTCAGGGACGCGGCCGGCAGCGGACGTACGGCCTGCACGATCGCAAACACGATCACCAGCAGGAGGACCAGCGGGGTCCAGATCTTCACCCGGCGGAAGGTCGTCCGCAGGGCCGTCGCGGGCGGCGGCGGAGTGTTCGTCAGCTCGGCCAGCAGATCCAGTGGCGGCTTCGGCGGCAGCGGCTGCTGCGTGGTGCGCTCCGGCCCGACCTGCGGCACGACGGTGGTCACGTCCGCGGGCCTGGGCCTACGGGTCTCCGCGTCGTCCAGCGGCTTGAGCGCGACGAACCTGCTGGTGCGCTCGGGGTCGGCTGCGGCGGCCTTCTCCGGGGCCTTGGCGGCGGGCTTCTCGGCGGCCTTCTCCGGAGCCTTCTCCGCGGCCTTCTCCGGGGCGCTCGCGGCCGGCTTCTCGGGGGCCTTCGCGGCCGGCTTCTCCGGGGCCGTGCCGGGCTCGGGGCGCTTGGTGGCGCCGCCCAGCTTCAGCATGGTCGTGGGCTGGTCGACGGCGGGCCGGGCGGGCCGCACGGCCTTGAAGACGGCGGTGGGCTGGTCGACGAAGCGCTCGGCGGCGGCACCGGACCCGTCACCGGCCTCCGGACCGGCGTCGGCGTCGGCGTCCGCCTCCGCCTCGGGCTCGGTTTCGGCGTCGGTGTCCGGCTCGGCGTCCGGGGTCCGTGCGTCGGACTCCCCGTCGGCCGCGTCGGTCTCGGCGTCGGTGGGGCGATGAGGCAGCAGGCGAGTTTCAGGAACGCTTCGTGGATGTCGGCTCGCC
>NZ_JBEOWS010000040.1:0-42510 GCF_040296125.1 Streptomyces sp. NPDC002265
GAGTGATCCGCCTTCTACTTCTGTGGAGCTAAGGAGAATTGAACTCCTGACCTCCTGCATGCCATGCAGGCGCTCTACCAACTGAGCTATAGCCCCTCGTGGTCATGCGGTGGACCCGCATCCTGACCGTGTCGCCCGGTTTCCCCGGCGGCGACGCCAACATTACACGGTCACCGGGGTGCACCACCAAATCGATTCCGTTCTGTACGGATTCGCTCGGGATAGTGTCGTCCGTTGTGACCGCGCTCACGCTCTCCGCAGGCCACCGCCGCACGCCGATGGCCCTGGGGGCCTGCCTGTTCTCCTTCACCGTCTTCTGGATCGCCCAGCGGGCCGCCCACGTCTCGATGATCGACCTGATGGTCTACCGGGCCGAGGGCGCGACGGTGCGCACCGGAGGCGACCTGTACGCGCTGCGCGCGACGGCGGAGCACCTGCCCACCACGTACCCGCCCTTCGCGGCCGTGCTGTTCACTCCGCTGACCCTTCCGGGCACCGCGAGCCTGCGCGTCCTGGCGACGGCCGGGAACCTCGTCCTCCTGGTGGCGTTCGTCAGGCTGTCGCTGCGGCTCGTGGGCCACACGCGCGTGGAGACCGTCTGGTGGGCCGCCGCGGTGGCCGTGTGGTGCGAGCCGGTGTGGACGACGCTGCGCTACGGGCAGGTGAACCTGCTGGTCGCCGTCCTGGTGCTGTGGGACCTGACGCGGCGCCCCGGGCACCGCTGGGCCGGTCTGGGCATCGGGCTGGCGACGGCGGTGAAGCTGACGCCCGCGCTGTTCGTGGTGTTCCTGCTCGCCGCGGGTGTCACGGCCCGGATCGGACACGGTCGTGCGGGCCACCGGCTGCGGCACGCGCGCGGGGCGGTGGCCGCGTTCGCCTGCGCCACCCTGCTGACGGCCGCGGTCCTGCCGCGGGACTCCCGGCGGTTCTGGACGGACACGATGTTCCGTGCCGGCCGGGTCGGTCACGCGGAGGAGACCGCGAATCAGGCCCTGCGGGGCCTCCTGGCCCGTTTCCTGCACACGCCGGAGCCGGGGAGTCTCTGGGTCGCCACGGCGGCCGTGGTGGCCCTGGGAGGGCTCGCGATGGCGGTCGCGGCGGAGCTGCGCGGGCTGCGGGCCTGGGCGGTGATCGTCTGCGCGATGACGGCGCTGCTCGTCAGCCCCGTGTCGTGGTCGCACCACTGGGTGTGGTGTGTGCCACTGATCCTGCTCCTGGTGACGCACGGACACCGGGCTGCGGCCCTGGGAACGCTGCTCGTCTTCGGCTCGTACGCACTGTGGTGGGTGCCGCACGGCCACGGGCGGCCCGAACTGCACCAGCAGGGTGTCGAGTTGGCACTGTCGGCCCTCTATTCGGGGGCGGGCCTGCTCTTCCTCGTCCTCGCCGGGATCTCGCTACGAGGCCCCGGCCGTGATCAAGCCGTGACGAACGAATAGAACCGTTTGAGTGTGCAGTGCTCCTCGAGGAGCCGGCCGTAGATCGGTTCGCCGTCGAGTTCGCGGTACGTCTCGATGGGGTCGCCTTTTATGATCAGCGCCCGCGCGCATTCCTCGCACCAGTACTGGTAGTCGGGATTGAGCGGCTCCATGTCGCGCACGATCGGCGTCCCGCTGCCGCACCAGTCGCACTTTCGCCTGTGTGCACCCATCGCTCAGCTCCAGCTGTGGCCGCAGGCCGTGCACACATAGGAAATCCCGCCGTTGTCGCCCAGCACCTGCGCGACGTCCACGGAACCACAGGAAGGGCAGCTGAGCCGGATGATCGTATCCCGTGTCAGTACTGCGTCGAAGAGGTCACGAACCTCTTCGAGGATGCTCGCAGGCATCACCACTCCCTCCCAGTCGGGCCGCGCCCCCTTCCGGCCGTTTGATTCTGCCACGGCCGGGCCGATACGGTCAGCGACGCCTTAGTACCAGTCCGGACACGGCGCCCGTCACGGCCACCGCGGCAAGCGCGAACATGCACGCCACAAGCGCTTCCGCAGAGGTATACGCCCCGGGGACCCCAAGTGACTCAAGGCGGTCCAGGAACAGTGTGCCGAAGACCGCGACGCCGATCAGCTGGCCGAGCTGGGTGACCGTGGCGAGCAGTCCGCTGGCGTCCGCCGCGTCCTCGGGGCGCACGTCGGCCAGCGCCCGGGTGAGCGTCGGGCTGAAGCCCAGCGCGACACCGGTCCCGGTCCCCGCGTAGGCCGCGTACAGCCAGGGGCCGCCCTCGCCGCCGCCCTCGAACACCAGGCCGACCGCCACGATGGACACCGCGGTGAGCGCGAATCCGGCCGGGGTCAGCATCCGCTGCCAGGAGGCGGGCCAGGACCGCCAGGTCAGGCCGACCAGTCCGAAGACGACGGCGGTCGGCGCGAAGGTGAGACCGGCGTGCAGCGCGCTGTAGCCGAGGCCGCCCTGGACGTGCAGGGTGAGCGCGAACAGGAAGCCGCCGTTGACGGCCATGACGGCCGCGATCCGGAAGACGGCCAGGCCCATGCCGGGGTGGCGCAGGACCCGCGGGGCGATCAGCGGGGCGCCGCCGCGCCGGGCGAGCCGCGCCTCGAAGCGGCAGAACAGCGCGAACAGGCCCGCCGCGGCGGCCAGCGACAGCCAGGACCACAGCGGCCAGTCCTCCTCCTGCCCGAGCACCAGCGGCACCGTCAGGAGCGAGACGGCCCCGCCCAGCAGCACCAGCCCGGTCAGGTCGAACCGGCGCGTCCGCTCGGCCGCGCCGCCCCGGGGCAGTGCGTGCCGGCCGACGGCCAGGAGCACGGCGCCGACCGGCACGTTGACGAGGAACACGGGCCGCCAGCCGGTGCCGAACAGATCGGCGCTGACCAGGACACCGCCGATCACCTGTCCGGCCGCCGCGCCGACGGCGACGACCGCCGCGTACGCGCCGAGGGCCCGCATCCGGGCCTCTCCGGTGAAGGAACGCTGGATCAGGCTGAGCACCTGCGGGATCATCACCGCAGAACCGGCGCCCTGCACCAGCCGGAAGGCGATCAGCCCGGTCACGCCCTGGGCCAGCCCGCAGGCGAGCGAGGCGGCGGTGAAGAGCGCGAGCCCGGCCAGGTGGACCCGGCCGTGACCGAGCCGGTCGCCGAGGCGGGCTCCGGTGATCAGCAGCACGGAGTACGTGATGGCGTATCCGGCGATCACCAGTTGCAGGTCGGCGCCGGAGGCGTGCAGGTCGGAACCGATGGTGGGGGCCGCCACGTTCACGATGAAGACGTCGAGCAGTGCCATGAACTGGGCCGCGAGCACGACCGCGAGCAGCCGCCGGGACCGGTTGTCAGTGCCGGGGGCTTTACTGGATCCAGGTCGCGGTACGGGCGCGGAATCCGGCTCCGTGCGAGGTGTTGTCGTCATGCCGTCGAGCGTGACGAGGCTTCGGTACGGGTGTGCAGTGCCCGCTGATGCTGGTACTGCCAGCACCTGGCAGGGACCTCGCCGGGCGGTGACGATGGACTTCGCGGCGGCGGGCGGTGGGACGACGGACGGCAGGACGACGGGGGGACGTGGTGATGAGGACGACACAGCGGCGCCGGCCTGAGCTGGCGGCCTTCCTGCGCAACCGGCGCGCCAGGGTGACACCGGCCGACGTGGGCATGCCCCCGGGGCTGCGGCGCCGTACACCGGGGCTGCGGCGCGAGGAGGTGGCCCAGATCTCGGGTGTCGGGGTCACCTGGTACACGTGGCTGGAGCAGGGGCGGCCGATCAACGCCTCCGCGCAGGTCCTGGACGCCGTGGCCCGCACGCTGCGGCTGGACCCGCCGGAGCGGGAGCATCTCTACCGCCTGGCGGAGGTCCCCTTCGAGCCCGACCCGGGGTGTCTGACGCAGACCGTCGCCCCGGAGATCCATGGCGTCATCGACGCCCTCGACCCGCTGCCCGCGGCGGTCTACAACTCGCGCTACGACGTCCTGGCCACCAACCCGGCCTACCGCGACCTGTTCCTGATCCCGGAGACCGTGCGGATCGGGGTGCCGAACGTGCTGTGGACGCTGTTCACGGTGTCGGAGGAGGACTGCCCGGTGGTGCACCGGGAGCGTGAGCTGCCCCTGATGGTGGCGACACTGCGCTCCTCGTACGGACGGCACGTCGGCGAGCCGGCCTGGGAGAACTTCATCCGAAGACTGTCGGCGGCCAGCCCGCACTTCGCCGAGGTGTGGGCGAGCGGTGAGGTCATACCGCCGGGACCGCGGGTGAAGACGTTCCGGCATCTGGCGGTCGGCGAGCTGCGGATGACCTCGCAGTCGCTGTCGATCGACGGGATGCCGGAGTGCCGGATCGTCGTCTACACACCGGAGAGCGAGGAGGCGCGAGGCAGGCTCGGGCTGCTGAGGGAGACCAAACAGCGGCTGTGGCCGTCGGACGAGGGGGTCGCGGAGATCATCCGGCAGTGGCAGACCGGGCAGTGGCAGACAGAAAATCCCGCCCCCTGAGGGGACGGGATCCTGATCCAACCGATCTTTGACAACTCGACAGAGTGTCGTTCTGTGGAGCTAAGGAGAATTGAACTCCTGACCTCCTGCATGCCATGCAGGCGCTCTACCAACTGAGCTATAGCCCCTTGCTTCACCGGGCGAAACCGCCTGGTGTTTCGTTCCGCTCTGCGGTGCGAACAAGAAGAACTCTAGCCTGTGACCTGCCGGAAAGTGAAATCCGGGTACCGGGCCCCGCTGCGCGGCCCCGGGACGGCGGTCAGTCGTCGTCGCCGAGCACGGGCTCCGGGAGGGTGCCGGCGTTGTGCTCGAGCAGGCGCCAGCCGCGGGCGCCCTCACCGAGGACGGACCAGCAGCAGTTGGAGAGGCCACCGAGGCTCTCCCAGTGCCGTGGCTCCAGGCCGAGGAGGCGTCCGATCGTGGTGCGGATCGTGCCGCCGTGGCTGACCACGACGAGGGTGCCGTCGTCGGGGAGCTTCTCGGCGTGGTCGAGGACGACCGGGGCGGCCCGGTCGGCGACCTCGGTCTCCAGCTCGCCGCCGCCGCGGCGGACCGGCTCACCGCGCTTCCAGGCGGCGTACTCCTCGCCGTGCAGGGCGAGGATCTCCTCGTGCGTCAGCCCCTGCCAGACGCCCGCGTAGGTCTCGCGCAGGGCCTCGTCGTGGGCGACCGAGAGGCCGGTGAGCGCGGCGAGCTCGCCGGCCGTGTCGGCGGCCCGCCGAAGATCGGAGGCGACGATCGCGTCGGGTTGCAGGGACGCCAGCAGCCGGGCGGCGCGGCGGGCCTGGGCCACGCCGGTCTCGGTGAGCTCGACGTCCGTGCTGCCCTGGAAGCGGCGCTCCACGTTCCAGGAGGTCTGGCCGTGCCGCCAGAGGATGATCCGGCGCCCGCGGCCGGGCTCACGGTCGGCCGCGGATCCGGCCCGGGCACCCGGGGTGGTCATCGCCACTCACCGTCCCCGTCGGCCTCCTCCTCGGCCGCGCGCAGCTTGGCGTGCTCCTCGGCCTTGCCGCGGGTCGCCTGGGCGTCCGCGGGCAGCGTCAGCTCGGGGCAGTCCTTCCACAGCCGCTCCAGGGCGTAGAAGACCCGCTCCTCGCTGTGCTGGACGTGGACGACGATGTCGACGTAGTCGAGCAGCACCCAACGGGCCTCGCGGTCGCCCTCGCGGCGCACCGGCTTGGCGCCGAGCTCCTTGTTGAGCCGTTCCTCGATCTCGTCGACGATGGACTTGACCTGGCGGTCGTTGGGTGCGGAGGCCAGCAGGAAGGCGTCCGTGATCGACAGCACATCGCTGACGTCGTAGGCGATGATGTCGTGCGCGAGCTTGTCGGCCGCCGCCTGGGCGGCGGTGTTGATGAGCTCGATGGAACGGTCAGTGGCGGTCACTACAAGGCTTTCCGTCGGCGGTCATGTGTCACCAAGGGTCTCACGGACAACCGACGGCGCCCCACGTGACGAACGGATCACTCGTCCGGATCACGTGGGGCGGGGGGTCGCGGGCTAGAGGGCCGGGGGCTTGTAGTCCTGGCCCAGGATCACCACGACGGCCGCGTTCGCGGAGACCTTGCCCTTGGTCACGGCGCTGGTGGGCAGCCCCAGCGTCTTGGCGACCTCGGTGGCGTTGTCCTTGTCGGCGGCGTCGGCGTAGGTGACCTCTGAGGTGGCCTCGGAGCCGTCCGCGGTGCCGCCGTCCAGGAAGGTGAAGCCGCCGTTGAGGAGCGCGACGCGGGCCTTCTCGGTGTTGTCCTTGGTGCCGGTGGCGTTCTGGACCGAGACGCGGATCGCCGAACCCTGGTCGGGGCTCTTCGCGGCACCGCCGAGCACGTCCTTGACCACGCTGCTGCTGGTCTGGGCGCTCAGGGTGCCGTCGGACTGGACGGGCAGCAGCGCCGTCTTGTAGTCGCCGCCCTTGGCGAGGTCGGCGAGCTTGGCGAGGAAGGCGCCGAGGTCCTTGTCGGTCAGCGACGGGTCGAGGATCTGCGCCAGCGTCTGCACGGTGACCGTGGCCCCCTGCGCGTCGGAGGACACCTTGCGCAGTACGCCCTGCATGACCTGGCCGAAGCGTTCCAGCTGGGCGTTCTGGGCCTCGCCGGAGGCGCTGTAGGTGGCGTAGGCGACGGCCATCTTGCCGCTGAGGGTCTGGTCCTTGCCCTTGTGGACGAGGGGGGCGGCGTTCTTCTTCTCGGCCTCGGGGTCGGGGACGTCGGTGTCGGTGTCGACCTCGATGTTGCCGACCAGGTCGACGAGGTTCTGCAGGTAGGGGGTGTCCAGGCGCCAGGTGCCCTCGATGTCGGTGCCGAGGACCGTGTCCAGCGCGTCACGCGTGCCGGAGGAGCCGTCGTCGTCGACCGACTTGGCGAGTGTCGTGGAGGAGCCGTCGTCGCCGGTCACGGCGAGGGAGTTGGGCAGCAGGACGGTGGTGCCCTGCTTGGTGGTGGTGTTGTCGACGAGCAGCGCCGTGGAGGTGCCGCCCTTCTTGGTGTTGTGCAGGTGGACGACGATGACGTCGCGGTTCTGGGCGCCCGCGGCGGTGGTGGTGCCGGACTTGTCCGCCGACTTCCCGAGGCCGGGGATCTTGCCCGCGTACCAGAGGTAGCCGACGCCGCCGACCACGAACAGGGCCATGACCACGACCAGGGCGACGATCCGGCTGCGGGCGCGGCGGCGGGCCTCCTCGCGGCGCTCGGTGCGGTTCTCGGTGAACGCCATCCAGTCGATGACGTCCTCGGAGTCGCCGTCGGGCTCCTCCACGAAGGCGAACTGTCCGGTGCTGTAATCGGGTTGCGGCCGGCCGTCGGCGTCGGGCGCCTCGTTCCCGGACGGCTCCGGGTCCGGGGCGGGGCCGGCCTGCTGCGGTATGTAGCCGGTCCGCTCGGCGACGCGGGGCTGCTGCCCGCTGGCGGCGGTCTGCCCGTAGGGGTCGTACGGGGCGGCGGCCGCGCCGTTCGTGCGCCTGCCGTGCGTGCCCGAGCCGGAGTGCATACCCGCGCCGGGGTGCGTGCCGGAGGCGTAGTCGTCGTAGGCGGGCACCTGTGGCTGCTGCCCGGTGTCGTAGGGGTCGTACGGGGAGACGGGCTGTTGACTGCCCGTGGCGTACGGGTCGTAGCCGTAGCCCTGCTGCTGCGTGTACGGGTCGTACGCCTGCTGCGGGCGCCGGGGCGCCTGCTGCGTCCGGACCTGCCGGTACATCGGCCGGCCGTACTCGTCGTAACCGACGAGTTCGTACTGGTCTTCACCGTATTCCGCGTCGTATCGGTCGTTCACCGGTAGCCCCTCTCGGCTCACTCGCCGCGGTACAGCTCACGTTTGTCGATGTAGCGCACGACTCCGTCCGGCACCAGATACCAGACGGGGTCGCCCTTGGCGACTCTCGCACGGCAGTCTGTGGAGGAGATGGCGAGCGCGGGAACTTCGACCAGGGAGACTCCGCCCTCGGGAAGGCCGGGGTCGGTGAGTTGGTGGCCCGGTCGGGTGACGCCGATGAAGTGCGCCAGGGAGAACAGCTCCTCGGAGTCCCGCCAGGTCAGGAGCTGGGCGAGGGCGTCGGCGCCGGTGATGAAGAACAGGTCGGCGTCGGGGTTGAGCGCGCGCAGGTCGCGCAGGGTGTCGACGGTGTAGGTCGGGCCGCCGCGGTCGATGTCGATGCGGCTGACCGAGAACTGCGGGTTCTCGGCGGTCGCGATGACCGTCATCAGATAGCGGTCCTCGGCCGGCGAGACGCTGCGGTGGCTCTTCTGCCACGGCTGGCCGGTCGGTACGAACACCACCTCGTCGAGGTGGAACTGCGCGGCGACCTCACTGGCGGCCACGAGGTGTCCGTGGTGGATCGGGTCGAAGGTGCCGCCCATGACGCCCAGGCGGCGCTTGCCCGGGGTCGACGGCCCGTTGCCCGGTCCGCCGGGCGATGGCTGCGCCGGGCCGTGGTGCGACGGTCCGGCGAAGGTGCCGCGGCCGGTGTCGGCCGGGTCGGCCGTGCCGTTCACCGGACCGGTAGGCATGTCCTGCTCTCCCATGCGTGCAGACCCTACCGGCCCGGTCCGAGGGCCTTGGCCACGACTTCCCCGGGGCGGCCCCGGGAGGCCTCCGCCGGATTCAGCGGTCGCGGTTGAAGCGGGTGGTGATCCACAGCAGGAGCAGCAGGATGATGAACGCGCCACCACCCGTGACCAGGGGGTTGAGGCTGTCGTGGTTGCCACCGTGCTCCTCGCCCTCGGCGGCGAGAGTGACCAGCTGGGCTGCGGCGCTGTGGAAGCTCATCTTCAGCAGAACCTATCCGATGGGGGTCCCCCCGCTCGGCGGGGCCGAGAAAGGGAGAGGGCGGGATAAAGACGTCGGCCCATCGTATGCGGGCGCCTCGGCGACGATCACGCCGACTCCGCCGTTGGGGAACCTTCGAAGACCGTCAGTCGTCTTTCCGCTTGTAGCCCCGCAACAGGAACCACCCGGTCAGTACACAGCCCAGGACCATCACGATCAGGACGATCCGGAGCAGATTGCCCGTCCCTTGCTGCTCGGCCGCGCTCGCGGCCTCGGTGAGCCAGGCGGCTGCGGGGGTGTGCTCCATGGCGTTGGACTCCTTCGCTGTACTGCCCGTACACGGTAACTCCGCCTAGGCTGGGCTCAGCCTCGGGGGGCAGGCAGAAACGACCGGACACGGCGGCGGCGCACGGCGCGCACCGCCGGCACGGCACTCAGACGTACATGGGGGAAGACATGTCCGACGACGGCCGCCCGCACAACGGGCACGAGCACGCGCCGAGCCGGCAGCGCAGGCGTTTCCAGGGGATCTCCTCCCGGGCGTACGAACACCCGGCCGACCGTTCCGCCCTGGTGGCGCTGCGCAAGCTCAGCGGTTTCGACACGGTCTTCAAGGCGCTCAGCGGGCTGCTGCCCGAGCGCAGCCTGAGACTGCTGTTCCTGTCCGACTCGGTGCGGGTGTCGGACCAGCAGTTCACCCACCTCAACGACATGCTGCGGGATGCCTGTTACATCCTGGACCTGGAGAAGGTCCCGCCGATGTACGTCACTCAGGATCCGCAGCCGAACGCGATGTGCATCGGCCTGGACGAGCCGATCATCGTCGTCACCACGGGCCTGGTCGAACTGCTCGACGAGGAGGAGATGCGGGCGGTCGTCGGTCACGAGGTGGGGCACGCGCTGTCCGGCCACGCCGTGTACCGCACGATCCTGCTGTTCCTGACCAGCCTGGCGCTGAAGGTCGCCTGGATCCCGCTGGGCAACCTCGCGATCATGGCGATTGTGACCGCGCTGCGGGAGTGGTTCCGCAAGTCGGAGCTGTCCGCCGACCGGGCGGGTCTGCTGGTGGGCCAGGACCTCCAGGCCTCGATGCGCGGCCTGATGAAGATAGCGGGCGGCAACCACCTGCACGAGATGAACGTGGACGCGTTCCTGCAGCAGGCCGAGGAGTACGACGCGGCCGGCGACCTGCGCGACTCCGTGCTGAAGATCCTCAATGTGCTGCCCCGCACCCACCCCTTCGCCGCGGTGCGCGCGGGCGAGCTGAAGAAGTGGGCGGCGTCCCGCGACTACCAGCGGATCATGGACGGTCACTACCCGCGGCGCTCCGACGACAAGGACACCTCGGTCACGGACTCCTTCCGGGAGTCGGCCGCCAGCTATGCCGGCCATGTCAAGAGCTCCAAGGACCCGCTGATGAAGCTGGTCACGGACATCGCCGGCGGGGCGGGGGATCTCGGCGGGCGGGTGCGGCGCGGCTTCGGCGGGTTCACCAGCCCGCCGCCGCCGAAGGACCGTCCGTCGTCGGAGGGGCCGGACCCGCAGGAGGGCCCGGCGGACACCCCGCCGCACGACAGGGACTGAGCCCCGGTCCGGCCGGCTCACACCTTCGGCTGGGCGCTGGGGGCCAGGGCCCCGCACAGTGCCGTCGCGTCGCCCGTGGCGTACGGGTCGGTGCCTGCCGGGCCGCCGCTCCTGGCGGTCTGGCCGGAGAGCAGGGGGTGCAGTCGGTTCGCGGAGTCGTCGGAGCAGGACAGCGGGCCGGCCTGGGCGACGGAGCCGACGAGCTGGGCCTGACGCAGGCGCAGGTCGTCCTGGTCGAACCGGAAGCGCAGCTCGCGCCGGACGGTGAACAAGGAGGCCTCGGCCGTCGCCCCGGAGCCGGCCGGCCGCAGCGCGTACACGAAGGTGTGGTCGGCGGTGACCTCCAGGGTCGAGGCGTCGCTCTCGGCGAAGGCCAGCGTGCCCTGCACCCGGATCCTGGAGTCGGCGAGCTCCACCTGGGCGGGTTCGAAGCGGATCAGCCATCCGGTGGGCGCGTGCCGGCCGTCGGCGCTCGGGTGGCCGAAGCTCTGGTCGAACTGGTCGAGTTGGTCCGGGTCGAGCAGCACGCGCACGGGGCGGACCTGCTGTCCGGTGAGCACCTCGGGGTAGAGGGCGGAGCGGACGATGTAGTCCTTGGCCGTGGTCAGGGCGGTCATGACCTGGCTCTCGGAGAAGTGCGCGGTGGCCCGGGAGGCGGGCAGCGGTACGCCCTCGGCGCCCAGGCGGAACTGCGCCGCGGGGCTGTGCGCGTACAGGTACTCGGCGTCGGCCGTGCCGGGCACCTTGCCCGACGGGGAGAGCGGGATCATGGTCATCCGCAGCGGCTCGGCCGGCTGGAGGGCCCCGGGCGACTGGTAGGGGTTGCGTACGCCCATGTAGATCGCGGTGCCGAAGGCGACGGCGATCAGCAGGACCAGGATCAGTGCCTGCCGGGACAGCCCCCGGTGCAGGGGCGGACGCCGACGCACGGCGGGCATGTGGTCGGTCATGCGCTCCTGCGCGGAGTACTCCTGGATGCGAGCAGCGCGGACGAACGACTCGTCGAAGACGACGGATCGGTACTCTTCCTCGCCACTTCCGGGAGCGCCCTCGGGTGTCCCCTCAGGTGGGTCTCCAGGTCCGCCCATACATTCAGGGTAGGTCGCGGGGAGCCCCGGTAAACGCCCTGCTGTACGACAAGTTCTGACAGGTTCTCACCAGGATCGCCGAGCGTGTCACGGAGTGCGCGGGAGCGCGGGGACCGCCGGCCGGGAGTGGTCGGCGGAAGCGGAGGGATCCGCCGCGCTGCCCTGTTCGAGGCCTGTCGAGGCGGGCGGCGGCATCTGGTCCCGGTCGCCGGCCGAGGCGCCGCGGTAGACCGCGGTGAAAGCCAGCGCGACCATGCCGATCCCCATCACGAGGGCGAGCATCCAGGCGACGGGGCGATGCCAGCGGACCTGCCTGCCGTACCCCCACAGAGGGCTGTAGCGGCGTTCGTGGCCATCGGGGTCGTCGGGGTCGTCCAGATCGTCGAGGTCCGGATCATGGCCGAGATCGCCG
Organism: Streptomyces sp. NPDC002265; assembly: GCF_040296125.1. NCBI lineage: Bacteria > Bacillati > Actinomycetota > Actinomycetes > Kitasatosporales > Streptomycetaceae > Streptomyces > Streptomyces sp. NPDC002265. The sequence goes on from NZ_JBEOWS010000040.1 coordinate 11,780, forward strand.
GGTTCCTCGGGGCCGTACCCGTCGTCGTGGCGTTCACCTCTGGCGTGGGCGCGGCGGGCCTCGGCCTCGGAGGCCTCCGCTCTCGCCTGGGCGGCTGCCAGGAGGCGTTCCACGGCCGTCGGCTCGTGCACCTCCGCCGCCCGTACGAAGGCCTCGTCGAAGACCACGGAGGCGAACTCTTCGTCCGACACCCCGCGGTCGTGGTCGTCGTCGGGCTCCCAGCCGTCAGGGAACGGCGTGCCCCCCACGTCCTCCGGCACGGATCCAGAGTAGACCTGGGGGGTCATTTTGGGCAGACGGTATGGAAATTCATCCGCCGGCCGAGACGGCTCCGTCGTGGCGGCGGGACCGGGCCGGACGTGCACACCCGTCACATGCGCCCCACCGGTGGCTCCCGTCCCAACGGGACCCACCGACCCGCCGCACAGCCGCCGCAGCCGCTGCAACCGCACGGCGCCTGGTCTCAGCGCCGGATGTGGCCGTCCCCGGTGACGATGTACTTGGTGCTGGTGAGCTCCGGCAGGCCCATCGGCCCGCGGGCGTGCAGCTTCTGCGTGGAGATGCCGATCTCCGCGCCGAAGCCGAACTGGCCGCCGTCCGTGAAGCGCGTCGAGGCGTTCACGGCGACGGTGGTGGAGTCGACCAGCTGGGTGAAGCGGCGGGCGGCCTGCTGCGAGGTGGTGACGATGGCCTCGGTGTGCCCGGAGGTCCACAGCCGGATGTGCTCGACGGCCCGGTCGAGGGAGTCGACGACGGCGGCGGCGATGTCGTACGAGAGGTACTCGGTCTCCCAGTCCTCCGGTGTGGCCTCCACGACGGTCGCCTTGGAGTCCTTGGCGTACGCCAGGACCCGTTCGTCGGCGTGGACGGTGACGCCGGCCTCGGCGAGGGCGTCCAGCGCGCGGGGCAGGAACTCGGCGGCGATGTCTTGGTGGACCAGGAGGGTCTCGGCGGAGTTGCAGACGCTGACGCGCTGCGCCTTGGAGTTGATCAGGATGTCGACCGCCATGTCCAGGTCGGCGTGGGCGTCGACGTAGACGTGGCAGTTGCCGGTGCCGGTCTCGATGACCGGGACGGTGGACTCGGCCACGACGGTACGGATCAGGGAGGCTCCGCCGCGCGGGATGAGGACGTCGACCAGGCCGCGGGCGCGCATCAGCTCGCGGACGCTCTCGCGGCTCTCGCCGGGCACGAGCTGTACGGCGTCGGCGGGCAGCCCGGCGCCGCCCACGGCGTCCCGCAGGACGCGCACGAGGGCGGTGTTCGACTCGTAGGCGGAGGCCGAGCCGCGCAGGAGCACGGCGTTGCCGGACTTCAGGCAGAGGGCGGCGGCGTCGACGGTGACGTTCGGACGGGCCTCGTAGATGATCCCGACGACGCCGAGCGGTACGCGGACCTGGCGCAGGTCGATGCCGTTGGGCAGGGTGGAGCCGCGGACGACCTCCCCGACCGGGTCGGGCAGGGCCACGACGTCGCGCACGTCGGAGGCGATGGCCCGCACCCGCTCCGGGGTGAGCGTGAGCCGGTCGATGATCGCCTCGCTGGTGCCGGCCTCGCGGGCCTTGGCGATGTCCTTGGCGTTGGCCTCGACGATTTCCGCCGTACGGACTTCCAGCGCGTCCGCCACGGCGAGCAGCGCGTCGTCCTTCACGGCCCGCGGCAACGGCGCGAGGTCGGCGGCGGCGGCCTTGGCCCGGTAGGCGGCCTGGGTGACCGGTGACATGGAGTCGTACGGCGAGAGCGTGGTCATGGAGGAAGCGTAGTGCGCGGCGAGGGGCGGTCCGGAGCTCATCCCAAACCCCGAGACAACACCCGAAAGGCCCGAAAGAGCGCTGAACGGGGAAGGGCATCGAACGGGGAATGCCACGCAAGCGGGCACGCGCGCCGATGGGGCCCGCCGGAGCAAGGGTCCCGGCAAGCCCCGGCGGACCGGCAGGACCCGGTGAGGGCCAAGCGGTCCGACAGGCCCTGGTGGGACGGCGTGAGCGGCAGGACCTAGTAGGGGTGCACGCCGACCGGGGTCGCCGGTGCGGGGCCGTAGCCCTCGGCGACGCGCTGGTGGTAGGTCTCCCGGTCGATGACCTCCAGGCCGACGATCTCCCAGGGCGGCAGGCCCGCGGTCTGGCGGTGCTCGCCCCACAGCCGCAGGGCGACGGCGGCGGCGTCGTGCAGGTCGCGGGCCTCTTCCCAGTAGCGGATCTCCGCGTGGTCCTGTGCGTACCGGCTGGTCAGCAGGAAGGGGTGGTCGTGTGCCAGCTGTTCCAGGGCCCGCCGGACCTCCGTGATCGGGGACGCGGCGCCGGAGAGGCTGAGGGTGATGTGCCACAGCCGGGGCAGGTCCGCGGGCCGCTCGCCCTCGTACCGGTCGCCGGCCGCGACGCTGGTCAGGGCGCGCTCCTCACCGGGGGCGCGGGAGGAGGCACCGCGGGTGGCACGAGCGCCTTCGGCGCCGCCGCGGGACGCTCCCGCACCAGGGCGCACTCGTCTCACTACGGCCTCCTTCGCGTCAGCGCACTGCTCCTGCGGATTGTTCCCTGAGTCAAAGTTGAGCAGGCCGGGAGGCTTCGCGTGGCGGTTTCACGGAACGTCCCCCACCGGGAGCGCCCGTTCGACCCGGTTTACGGGTGCAGGATCACCAGGTCGTCCCTGTGTACGATCTCGCGTTCGTACGCGGGGCCCAGTTCGCGCGCCAGCTCGTGGGTGGAGCGGCCGATCAGCCGGGGGATCTCCTTGGCGTCGAAGTTGACCAGTCCGCGGGCCACCGCGCGCCCTGCGCCGTCGCGCAGCTCGACGGGGTCACCGGCGCTGAACTCGCCCTCCACGGCGGCGATTCCGGCCGGCAGCAGCGACTTGCGCCGCTCGACGACGGCGCGCACGGCCCCCTCGTCGAGGGTCAGGGAGCCCTGCGGGGTGGAGGCGTGCTGGAGCCACAGCAGCCGGTCGGCGGAGCGCTTGCCCGCCGGGTGGAAGTAGGTGCCGGTGTCCCCGCCGGCGAGGGCCTCGGCGGCGTGGACGGTGCTGGTGAGGACCACGGGGATACCGGCGGCGGCGGCGATCCGGGCCGCCTCGACCTTGGTGACCATGCCGCCGGTGCCGACGCCGGCCTTGCCCGCGCTGCCGATCTCGACGCCCGCCAGGTCGGCGGGGCCGCGCACCTCCGCTATCCGCGAGGTGCCGGGCCTGCCGGGGTCGCCGTCGTACACGCCGTCGATGTCGGACAGCAGCACGAGCAGGTCGGCGTGGACGAGGTGGGCGACGAGGGCGGCGAGGCGGTCGTTGTCGCCGAAGCGGATCTCGTCGGTGGCGACGGTGTCGTTCTCGTTGACGACCGGGAGGGCGCCCATGGCGAGGAGCTTGTCGAGGGTGCGGGAGGCGTTGCGGTGGTGTGCGCGGCGGCTCATGTCGTCGGCGGTCAGCAGGACTTGGCCGACGCGAACGCCGTAACGGGCGAGGGAGGCGGTGTAGCGGGCCATGAGCAGGCCCTGGCCGACGCTCGCGGCGGCCTGCTGGCGGGCGAGGTCCCTGGGGCGGCGGCGCAGGCCCAGCGGGGCGAGGCCGGCGGCGATGGCGCCGGAGGAGACGAGGACGATCTCCCGCTCTCCCCCGCTGCGGCTCTTGGCGAGGACGTCCACGAGCGCGTCGACCCGGTCGGCGTCCAGTCCGCCGGCGGCGGTGGTCAGCGACGAGGAACCCACTTTGACGACGATCCTGCGGGCCTCGCCCACGGCCTGCCTTGCCCCTGCCACCTTGCTCGATGTCCCCTCGCGTAGGTCTGGCGTCCCGCCCGGCAATCTACGCGAAGCGGGCCGCATGGCGTGCATCGGTCCACCTCCCGGACAGGACGTCCGGTGACCTTCCGCTTACGGATCGCACATGGCAAAGAAGTTGTACAGGTTACGACTGGAAATCAAAGCCTATTTAAATTTAATGTGATCGCCGTGCCACCTACAGTTCACCCCGTGAAGCGCATCCTCCTGAGATCAGGCAAGAGCCCCTTCGACGTCCTCGGCGTCGAAGAGGCTCTCCACCGTGACGTGATCGCCACCAACTCCGGCAACCTGATCTTCAGCGACGCCACGCACAAGATCCTCGAGACCCCCGGTGCCGAGGTGGTCTCGAACGGTATGAAGAGCGACGTCGGGGCGGCCTCGCGGATCAACGAGGAGTACGACGTGTTCGTCGTGCCGCTCGCCAACGCCTTCCGGCCGTCGTTCGAGCTCCCGCTGCAGCGGCTGACCCGGCTGATCAGCAAGCTGAAGATCCCGGTCGTCGTCGTCGGTGTCGGCGCACAGACCGGTGTGACGTACGACCCGGCGCGGCTGAAGGCCATGGAACCCAGCGTCCGCGCCTTCTGTTCGGCGGTCCTGGACCACAGCGCGTCCATCGGTGTGCGCGGCGAGTTCACCGAGAAGTACCTCAACGACATGGGCTTCCGGGACGTCGAGGTGATCGGCTGCCCGTCGATGTTCATGCACGGCGACCGGCTCCCCGTCGAGAAGCGGACGGCGGCGCTGACCGCGGACTCCCGGGTGGCGGTGAACGGCTCGCACACCGCGGTGCGCGGCGGCGGCCTGTCGAAGATCATCGACCGGTCCCACGAGCAGTACCCGAACCTGATGTACATCGGCCAGAACCTCACCGACGCCAAGCAGCTGCACTGGCGGGACGTGAACTCCCCGGCCGGCCGGATCACCGAGATGCCGACCCACCCCGACCACCCGATGTACCGGGAGGGCAAGGCCCGGGTCTACGTCGACCCGGTCACCTGGATCGACGATCTGCGGGGCTTCGACTACTCGTTCGGATCGCGAATCCACGGCAACATCGCGGCGCTGCTGGCGGGAACGCCCGCGACCGTGCTGGCCTTCGACTCGCGCACGCTGGAGCTGTGCCGGTACTTCGAGATCCCGCACCGGCTGCTGAGCGAGGCGCCCGCGGACCTCGACCCGGCCCAGCTGTACGAGGAGGCGGACTTCGGCCCGCTGACCGGCAATCACAGGCAGCGCTTCGACCGCTTCACCGCGTTCCTGGACAAGAACGGCCTGGAGAACACCTTCACGCACGGCGACGGCGGCGCGGCCTTCGAGAAGAAGCTGCGATCGCTGGCGTTCCCGGCGGGCGTGCGCCCGTGGAACGACGCCGACCTGGCCTCCCTGACCAGCCGGTTCGGGTGGCTGCAGCAGCGGATCACCGAACTGGACAGCCACAACACGCAGTTGCAGCGGGACCTGGCCAAGGCGCGGTCCGGCGCGAAGGCCGCCGCCAAGGCGGCGCTCCCCTCGCCCTCGATCTACCGGCGTGCGCGCCGGGCGGTCGGACGTCCGCTGCGGCAGGCGCTGAAGTCGAAGTAGCTCCGCACAGCCACGGAGGGGACGGTGGCGCGCCGCGCGCGTCGCCGGCCGCCCCCGGCCGTCCGTCTCACCCCGCCGTGGCGCTTCGCGGAGCCGTCCGCAGCCGGGAGATCCGGCGCCGCACCTTGCGTACCGCCCGCCGCAGGAACGACTCCGCCGGACTCTTGCGCCAGCCGGGGTACTCCTTGGCCTCGCGGGGTTCGGCGAGGTAGACGCGGTCGGGCACACCGGCCGCCCTGGAGCGGAAGTGCGGGTAGGCGAGGTAGAGCCGGGTGTTGCCCTTCTTCAGGACGGGGGCGGGCTCCTGCTTGTCCTTGATGAACCGGAGGACGTCCATGAGGAGATCCGGGCGCTGCCGGGCCACCAGGTGCAGCCGCAGCCGCTCGTGGACCCGCAGCCGCTGGGCGACGCCCTCGTTCCAGTGGGCGTCCATCAGGGGCCGGGCCAGTTCCATCTTGGTGCGCCGGGTCTCCTCGTCGTTCCTGAGGAAGACCGGCCCGAACTGCGGCAGCAGGGTGACCAGGAAGGGGCGGACCATCAGCACGTCCCGCTCCGCGCCGGGCGGCAGCATCCGCGCGAGCAGCTCCATCAGCGCCCGCGCCGAGTCGAAGCGCAGCTTGTAGCTTCCGCTCTTGGTCACATGCTTGCCGTCGTCGCGGCCCACCAGGTAGTAGCAGGTGTGGTCGGCGACCACGGAGACACCGTCGGCGCGCAGATACGCCTCCATCGTGAACAGCGCGTCCTCGCCGGTCCACAGGGACTCGTCGAAGCGCATGCCGTGCTGTTCCAGCAGGGCGCGGCGGAACAGCTTCTGCGCGCTGAGCGTGAACTTGATGTTGGAGGAGTAGACGTCGGTCCGCTTGAGCGTCTTGCCGAACATCGACTTGGGCGCGTTGCGGTTGACGCCCTCGATCTTGCCGAGGACGACGTCCGTGCCGTTCTCGTCGGCCATGGCGACCATGCGCTCCAGGGCCTCGGGGCCGAGCCGGTCGTCGGCGTCGAGGAAGAAGACGTAGCGTCCGGTGGCCTTGCCGAGGCCGACGTTGCGCGGGCCGCTGGGGCCGCCGGAGTTCTCCTGACGGATCACCGTGACGGGCATGGGAGCACGGGCGGCGAAGTCCTCCAGGCATTCACCGGTGCCGTCGTTGGAGCCGTCGTCGACCGCGATGACCTCCATGCGGGCCGGGCCGATGCTCTGCCTCTCGACCGAGGCGAGGCACTCGACCAGGTAGGGCATGGCCTCGTACGCCCCGATGATCACGCTCACATCAGGCTGCGCCACGGACACGTTTCCCCCTCATCACGAGAACTTTCCCTCGATTCAGCCGACCGGCTACCTGGTAGACGGGCGGTTTCGGCAAGTGGTTGTCTCGCCCCGTCGCATCCGTGATCCACATCACAGAATTACCGTCGAGAAATCAGGTTATACCTGGACGGTAAGAGCATCGGTAAAAACGGCGCGACCCCCGGAGAGTCTCCGGGGGCCGCGCCGTTGCCGGTGCGGGGGCCGTCAGCCGGCCGCCGCCACGCCGTCCGTCTCGCCGGCCGTCGCGACCCGCTGTCCGGGGACGGTCCGCGCCGGCACCGCCTGGTCGAGCACCGCGTGCGAGTGCTGGCCGGCGTTGCGGGCCTCGGCCTTCAGCGCGAGGTCGGCCACCGCGGTGTTGAACTGCTCGATGGACGTCGGCTCGTCCGGCCCGAGCAGGTAGCGCTTGAGCTCCCGGCGCTCCCCGGCCAGCGGGTCGGCGGCCGGGTCGCGCACGGCGTCCAGCAGCTCGCCGAGCCGGTCCGCGTCGTTGGCGAGGATCACCGCGGCGCGCACCGCGGTGTTCTGCCGCTTGAACTCCTCCACGCCAAGCCCGGCCGAGTCCGTCACCGCGTACGGCTTGCCGCTGGCGATGAAGTCGGAGACCACGCTGGAGATGTCGGAGACCATCGCGTCGGAGACGTTGAAGCAGTCGTACAGGCGCGGCTCGGCGCCCGTGACGACCCGGTGCTCGGCGGTGCCGAAGGAACGCCAGTAGGCGTCGTTCCACTCGGCGCGCAGCCGGGCGACCTCCTCGTGCTTCCTGAGGTCGACCAGACCGTCGCGGGCGGCCTCCGCCTCGTCGCCCCGCTCGCTGCCGGGTCCGGTCAGCTCGGCGAGCCGGGCGGCGGTGCGGGCCAGCTCGGCCTTCGCCTTGGCCTGGGCGGCCGCGTCGCCCGCGAACCGCGGGTCGGCGGCGCGCTCGGCGGCCGCCTTCTCGACCAGTGCGGTGATGCGCCGGTGCGCGGCGCCGGCCTTGGCACTGCGGGTGCCGGTGAAGGGGTGCGGCTTGTACAGGACCCGGACCGGGGGGTCGGCCGCGACGAGCTTCTTCACGATGTTCTCGCCGGCCAGCAGGATCGAGGTGTTGCCGGGGTTGTCGTCCCAGCCCTCCCAGGTCGGCGCGTACAGGACGGTCGGGACGCGGCCGGCGGCCGGCGTGCCCTCGGCGGTGCGGATCGGGGCCAGCTGCGGGCGTCCGACCTCGACGATGTCGTCGTCGCGGACACCGACGTCGGCGATGGCGTAGCGGTCGCGGCCCGCGCGGCCCGCGGTCCACACCTCGTCGTAGACCTTGCTGAACGGGTTCACGCTGGCGAGCTTGTCGCTGTCGCCGTGTCCGATGAAGACGTGCTTCATGGTGGGGACGCGCAGCATGTGGATGTTCTTGCCGACGTTCGCCGGGTAGAGCGTGACGCGCACGGTCGACAGGTCCAGGTTCATCAGGTGCACCCCTCCGGGCACGCAGATGACGGGGACCGTCGTGGGCAGCAGCTTCTCCATGACGACGCTCTCGCGCAGGAGGATCAGCGGCCGGGTGTCCAGCTGCTCCATCGTCTCCAGCCACATGTTGACCTGGTAGGCGGAGTCCTTGGAGCCGGAGAAGTACAGCACCGTCTCCGGGCGGTACTCGCGCAGCCAGGCGCTGACCGCGCCCAGCACCTTGTCGGCCTTCGGCGGGATCCGCTTGCCGCGCAGGCGGGGCAGGAGCGCGAGCACGTAGAGGGCGCCCAGGGCCAGCGTGACGCCGATACCGATGGCGCCGGGCAGGGTCCGGCCGGTGGCCGCGGAGACCAGCAGGCCGGCGACGGCCGCGAGGTCGAGGTGGAGCATCTTCTCGCCGGCGCGGCTCACCAGGCGGCGCGGCGGCGCGTCCGGGATGCGGATGCGGGAGACCAGGTCGACGTTGCGGGTGGCGACCGGCATCCGGCGACGGTTCTCGATCAGGGTGGCCAGCACGCCGTGCGGGGCCTGGAGCCCGTAGAAGGCGATGAAGCAGGCGATGGCGCCGTAGAAGACCAGGTCTTCCCCGAGGTCCAGGCGAGCGAGCAGCAGGACCAGGAGCAGCTCGCGGACCAGGAAGCGGGTCGACAGACCGGCCCGTACCTTGCTCAGGCGGTTGACGAGGTAGCTGTCCTTGCGGTGCAGATAGTGGTCCGCCAGGTAGGTCACCGCGGCCGTGGCCGCGAAGGCGGGGACGCTCGGGACGAGCGCGGCCACCATGAGGCAGGGGAAGCCCAGCATCATGAGGGCCGCCGCGGCCAGCTCGGCCACGCTGCCCACGCGGGCGACGCGAATAGCTGTGGATATCACAGAGGAACCTGCTCTGGGAGGGTGCTGGTTGTCTGGGCGAAATCAAAGTCCGGAATGCGCCGGAAAATCACCTTGTGAAGACTGTGCAATCCTTAAGGACTCAGGCCTCTGCGAATGCCGGGTGAACTGGCAACCACAGAGGCCTGAATGACTGAAGGCTAATTGCCGCTAATTATGCCACGCCGTCCTGACGGTCCAGGACACTGGCCAGCGCCTGCTCGAAGCCGGAGGCCTTGCCGGCCGGCGCCGTCGGGTCCTGCTGGCGGACATCGATCACATGTCCGGTCAGCTCGGACAGCAGGACGTCGAGCGAGGTGCGGGCCACCGCCTCGGAGGAGAGCAGGCTACCCGCGGGCTCCTGGCCGAAGGCCTTGGTGCGCATCGGGGTGGCGGTGCGCTCCGGGTTGACGCAGTTGACGCGGATGCTGTCGCCGGCCCACTCGTCGGCCAGGGCCTGGGTGAGGTTCACCATGGCGGCCTTGGTGGAGGAGTACAGGCTGTACTCGGCACGGCCGCGGGTGTAGCTGCTGGAGGTGTAGAGCAGCAACTGGCCCTTGGTCTCGGCGAGGTACTTGTACGCGGAACGGGCGATCTGCACCGGCGCCAGGTAGTTGACCTTCAGCGCCTCCTCGATGGTGGCGTTGTCGGTCTCGGCCAGCTTGCCGATGCGCAGCACGCCCGCGGTGTTGACGACGTAGTCGATGCGCCCGGTCTCGGCGTACGCCTTGGACAGCGCGTCGTCGACCTCCTCCGGGTTCTCCACGTGGGTGCCGGTGGTGGAGCGGCCCAGCGCGTACACGTGCGCGCCGTAGGCCCCGGCGAGTTCGGCGATGTCCTTGCCGATGCCGTAGGAGCCGCCGAAGATGACGACCGTGCGGCCGGTGAGGAGCTCGCGGTAGGCGGCCTCGTCCTTCTGCTCAGGGGCGGCGGTGGAGCCGAGCTGGAACAGCTTGTCGGCGATGAAGACGTCGACCGGCTGCGTCACCTTCATGTTGTACTCGTCACCCGCGACCACGTGGATCGGCACGTCGGGCAGGTACTTGAGCACGACGGAGCAGTCGTCGGTGGCCTGGAAGTTGGGGTCGCCGGCCGCGATCTCGTAGGCCCGGCGGATGGTGGACAGCTTGAAGGCCTGCGGGGTCTGGCCGCGGCGCAGCCGGGAGCGGTCCGGGATCTCGGTGATGAACTCGCCGTCCTCGCCGTGCGTGCGCGTGACGATGATGGTGTCCGCGGACGGGATGGCGACGTCGACGGCCTGGTAGCGCTCCAGCGCCGCCACGCAGTCGTCGATGACGCGCTGCGACAGCAGCGGCCGCACGGCGTCGTGGAAGAGGACGTTGGCGTCCTCGCCCTCGGCCAGGCCCTCGCCGAGGGCGGCGATGGCGCGCTCGGTGGTCTCGTTCCGCGTCGCGCCGCCCTCGATGATCCTGGAGACCTTCCTGAGACCGGCCTTGGCGACGATCTTCTCCACGTCCGGCACATAGCCGGGCGCCATCAGCACGATGACGTCGTCGATGGAGTCGGCTTCCTCGAAGGTGGTCAGGGTGTGCTCGATGACTGCCTTGCCGGCGATCTTCAGCAGCTGCTTGGGGATCGACAGACCCACCCGCTGACCGGTGCCACCGGCCAGGATCACTGCGGTGGTACGGGGCTTGGCTATGTGCTGGAACACAGGTGACCTACCTTGGGGCGACAGGGAACTTGGAAAGGGTCCCACTTCTGGTTACCGCTGTGCAAGGTGAGAGACCTCCACCGCATATGTGCGCGCAACCTGTCATTCATCTTGCACCGATGGTGATAGCCGGGTCACGGCAAGACCTTCCACGCTTCCTCGCGGACATTTGCTGTGAGTAACTCCACAGGGAGCCGAAGCCACCCGAGAGCGACGGCCGAGCAGGGCCCGGCGCCGCCGCCGCTGCGAGGGGCAGTGGTGTCCGTGTACCCGCGCGGGCGCCTTCGACGACGTCCGGTGCACGGCCGCCGTGCGGGCCGCGGAAGCGCACTTCACCGGGACGGCGGACCCGGATCACCGTTCACACGGACCCCTGCGGCCCCGATACGCCCCGCCCTTACCGCACCCTTACCGCGCCGGTCTCCGCCGGCGCCCCGACGGCTTCCGGCGACCCGCCCAAATGTCTCGGTCTTCACGTCCCGCGATGCCGGGCTGCACCTTTTCTGCATATGCATGACGACGCCGTCACCGACACATCCCGAATACGGTTCGCGGGCAGCCCATTGCCGCGGAATTCCTTATGGGGATTCCGCGGCATCCCGGCACCCGACGGCGTTCACTCCGATGTCATCCCTCGTACAGTCCGTCTCCATGGTCAACGGACGGTAGGGGAAGTTTCTGAGCTCATGCTGAGAGGAGCCTGGGACATGGATGAGTCCCAGGCTCCTCGCGCATCTGCCGCGGCCTCCGCGGAGGGCCGGGGTCTTTCGCGCCGGGCGTGTCAGACGAGCCGTACGCCCGGCCTGCCGTCCTCGACCCGCAGTCGGGCCAGGGTCCGCGCCGACGACCTGGTCCGCAGGACCGTGCCGACCACCCTGACCTGCGCGTCGATGCGGTCGCGGTGGATGTCGAAGAGGTGGTAGCCGCGGTGTGCGTCGACCAGCTTCCAGTGCGGGTTGTCGGGTTTGCGCGGATCCGTGAAGGCGTGGAAGGCGGCCTGGTCCTGGTCGCCGCCGCTGGAGATCGAGGTGCCGACGAACTCGGCGCCGACGACGGCCGAGCGCGGATCGGCGAAGTCCCTCTTCAGATCGCTGATCATCGTGACGTGCCGGTCACCGCTGAGCACGACGGGATTGCGTACAGTCGCGAATTGGGCGAGCAGCGCGTTGCGCTCGGTCTGGTAGCCGTCCCAGGCGTCGTAGTACCACTGCTTGCCCGCGCCGATCAGCAGATCCGTCTCGGCCATCATGATCTGCGAGGCGACGAGGTTCCAGGTCGCCGTGGAGCCGTGCAGCCCGTCGAGGAGCCACTTCTTCTGGGCGGCGCCGAGCATGGTGCGCGACGGGCTGCGGGCGCCCGCCTGGGTGGTCGCCTGGTTGCTGCGGAACTGCCGGGTGTCCAGCACGTCGAGCCGGGCCAGGCTCCCGAAGTCCAGCCGGCGGTGCATCCGGATGTGCGGGCCGTTCGGGACCGCGCTCGCCCGTACCGGCATGTGCTCGTAGTACGCCTGGTAGGCCGCGGGTCAGCCGGGCGACGAACGCGGCGTGGGACTGCTTGTCGGGGTCCTGCGGGACCTGGCCGGCGTAGTCGTTGTCGACCTCGTGGTCGTCGAAGGTGACCACCCAGGGGGCGGCCGCGTGCATCGCCCGCAGGTCGGGGTCCCTGCGGTACTGGGCGTGGCGGTTGCGGTACTGCACCAGGCTGTGCGGCTCCCCCGTGCCCTCGTGCCGTCGTACACCCGTGGCCGACGGCGGGGACTCGTAGATGTAGTCGCCGACGAAGACGACGACGTCCGGATCCTGCACCCGCATGTCGGCGTACGGCGTGAAGTAGCCCTGCTGCCAGTTCTGGCAGGAGGCGAGCGCCACCCGCAGCGGGCCGCGGCCGGTGGCGTCGGGCGCGGTGCGGGTGCGGCCGCGGGGCGAGATCTGGCCGTCGGCGCGGAAGCGGTACCAGTACGCACGGTCCGGGCGTAACCCCCGTACATCCACGTGAACGCTGTGTCCGTACGCGGGTTTCGCCTGCGCGGTGCCCCGGCGCACGCCCGTGACGAAACGCGAGTCCTCCGAGATCTCCCACTGCACCGGCACGGTACGGGCCGGCATACCGCCGCCGTGCAGCGGGTCGGGGGCGAGTCTGGTCCACAGCACGATGCCGTCGGGCAACGGGTCCCCGGAGGCGACTCCGAGGCTGAACACTCCCGCGGGAAGCCTGGGTTGGGCGGCACTGGCGGTGGCGGGCAGCCACAGCTGGGTGGTGGCGGCGCCGAGCACGGCGGCACCGGTGGTCAACAGGCGGCGTCGGTCGGGCGATTCGGGTCCGGTCACTGGGGTCATGGGACGAACTCCCCTGCCTCGCCGGCCTCTTGGTCGTTCGGAAGCTCCCACGGGCGGCCGGTCGGCCCGCTGAACAGCGGACCTCGCGTGCATGACAAGCGGACGGACAAGAAGGGACCCGTTGCCAGGTGGCGAAGGCGGGACGAACGCGCCCTTGCCGCAACGGGTCCCGGGGACTGCGGGTGGACAGTCCGGACGGTGGTGTCACCTCATGCCGGTGCCGTCCCGGAAGGGATCCGGAACGGCACCGCGAGAACTTCTCCAGAGCCCGGGAAGAGGTCCGCGAGGGCTCCGGAAAGGGGCTCTAGAAGGGCTCGAAGCCGTCGAACTCGCGGGCGGCCTCGTCCCGCTCCGCGTCCCGGTCCCGGCGGCGCTGGGCCGCGGGCCTCGGTGCCTCGAAGCGGTGGTCCTCACCGCGCCGGCCGAGCATCTCCGCACCCGCGGTGACCGACGGCTCCCAGTCGAAGACGACCGCGTTGTCCTCGGGGCCGATCGCGACGCCGTCGCCGGAGCGGGCGCCCGCCTTCATCAGCTCCGTCTCCACGCCGAGGCGGTTGAGCCGGTCGGCGAGGTAGCCCACGGCCTCGTCGTTGTTGAAGTCGGTCTGGCGCACCCAGCGTTCGGGCTTCTCGCCGCGCACGCGGAACAGGCCGTCCTCCTCCAGGGTGACGGTGAAGCCGGCGTCGTCGACGGCCTTCGGCCGGATGACGATCCGCGTGGCCTCCTCCTTCGGACGGGCGGCCCGCGCCTTCGCCACCAGGTCGGCGAGCGCGAACGACAGCTCCTTGAGCCCCATGTGCGCCACCGCGGACACCTCGAAGACGCGGTAACCGCGCGCTTCGAGATCCGGGCGCACCATCTCGGCGAGGTCCTTGCCGTCCGGTACGTCGATCTTGTTCAGGACGACGATGCGCGGACGGTCGTCGAGGCCGCCGTACTGGCGCAGCTCCTCCTCGATGATGTCGAGGTCGGTGACCGGGTCGCGCTCGGACTCCAGCGTGGCCGTGTCCAGCACGTGCACGAGCACGCTGCACCGCTCCACGTGGCGCAGGAACTCCAGGCCGAGCCCCTTGCCCTGGCTGGCGCCGGGGATGAGACCCGGGACGTCGGCGATCGTGTAGACGGTCGAGCCGGCGGTCACGACGCCCAGGTTCGGGACGAGGGTGGTGAAGGGGTAGTCGGCGATCTTCGGCTTGGCGGCGCTCAGCACGGAGATCAGCGAGGACTTGCCCGCGCTCGGGTAGCCGACCAGTGCCACGTCGGCGACGGTCTTCAGCTCCAGCACGATCTCGCCGAGATCGCCGGGCTCGCCGAGCAGCGCGAATCCGGGCGCCTTGCGGCGGGCGGAGGCGAGCGCCGCGTTGCCGAGGCCGCCGCGGCCGCCCTGGGCCGCGACATAGGACGTCCCGTGTCCGACCAGGTCAGCGAGCACGTTGCCCGCCGCGTCCAGGACGACCGTGCCGTCCGGCACCGGCAGGACCAGGTCCTGACCGTCCTTGCCGGAGCGGTTGCCGCCCTCGCCGGGCTTGCCGTTGGTGGCCTTGCGGTGCGGGGAGTGGTGGTACTCGAGGAGGGTGGTCACGGACTGGTCGACGGTGAGGATGACATCCCCGCCGCGTCCGCCGTTGCCGCCGTCCGGGCCGCCGAGCGGCTTGAACTTCTCCCGGTGTACGGAGGCACAGCCGTGGCCTCCGTTACCCGCGGCGACGTGCAGTTCGACGCGGTCCACGAAGGTGGTCATGGTGGGGTGCCTCCAGCACTTCGGTCTTACGTACGGTTTTCTTGCTGCCGGCCTGTGCGCTGCCGGTCTCTCTCTTGCGTAACACGCGAAAGGCGGACCCGCCTTCCCGAACGGGAAGTGAGGTCCGCCTCGCGAAAGCTTCCGATCAGGCGACCGGAACGATGTTCACGACCTTGCGGCCGCGGAACGTGCCGAACTCCACCGCACCGGGCTGAAGCGCGAACAGCGTGTCGTCGCCGCCACGGCCGACGCCGGAGCCCGGGTGGAAGTGGGTGCCGCGCTGGCGGACCAGGATCTCACCAGCGTTGACGACCTGACCGCCGAAGCGCTTCACGCCGAGCCGCTGGGCATTGGAGTCGCGACCGTTCCGGGTGGACGATGCGCCCTTCTTGTGTGCCATGTCTCCTCAGTCCCTTACTTCGCAGCCGCGGGGATCTCAGTGACCTTGATCGCCGTGTACTGCTGGCGGTGGCCCTGACGACGGCGGTAGCCGGTCTTGTTCTTGTAGCGAAGGATGTCGATCTTCACACCCTTGTGGTGGTCCACGACCTCGGCCTGGACCTTGATGCCGGCCAGCACCCACGGGTCGCTGGTCACAGCGTCGCCGTCGACAACGAGCAGGGTCGAGAGCTCGACCGTGTCGCCAACCTTGGCAGTGGAAATCTTGTCAACCTCAACGATGTCGCCGACAGCAACCTTGTGCTGGCGGCCACCGCTGCGCACGATGGCGTACACGCGGATCTCACTCTCTCGCTCGGGAACGGCACCCCCGCAGTCCAGCCGTCCGGGACGAACACGGGCGGCCTCTCCCGGCCACCGAAGCGCCCGGGAGGAAGAGGTTTACGGGGATGTGGCATGCCAGTCGACACGCCGACGGTCAAGGTTACGGGGCCCGGCTTGAGGGGTCAAACCGGACCCCGTCGGCCTGTCGGCAGGGTCACCGAGCAGTACGGATACGGGGAGCAGCGCGCCCCCGTATGCTCCCCGAGCGAAGCCGAACACCGAGAGGCAGAGAAGTGAACTACAGGGTCCAGCCCAGTGCCCAGGTCGACGAAACCGCCGAGATCGGTGCCGGGAGCAGCGTCTGGGACCTCGCCCAGATCCGTGAGGACGCCCGCCTCGGCGAGGGCTGCGTCATCGGCCGCGGCGCGTACGTCGGCTCGGGCGTGCGCATGGGGGACAACTGCAAGCTCCAGAACTACGCGCTCGTCTACGAGCCGGCCGAGCTCGGCGACGGTGTCTTCATCGGCCCGGCCGTGGTCCTCACCAACGACCACAACCCGCGCTCGGTGGACCCCGAGGGCAAGCAGAAGCGCGGCGCCGACTGGGAGGCCGTCGGCGTCAAGATCCTCGACGGCGCATCGATCGGCGCGCGCTCGGTGTGTGTGGCCCCGATCACCATCGGTCGCTGGGCGATGGTCGCCGCCGGCGCCGTCGTCACCAAGGACGTGCCGGACTTCGCCCTGGTCATGGGTGTGCCCGCACGCCGGGCCGGCTGGGTCGGCCGGGCCGGTGAGCGCCTCGTCGAGCGCGCGGACGAGCCGGGCGTGTGGGAATGCCCACGGACCGGCGCCCTGCACGACGAGAAGGACGGCGTGCTGAGCGAGCGCGCCGTTTAGTACGGCACAGCACAACCTTCGAGGGCTCTCGGGCATCTACTTCCCCAAGGGTGTCGCTTGTGCTTCAGCGGACGTGCGCCGATGGTTCATACAATCGTTATGCGTCCGCCGCAGGGTCCGCACCCGAAGCCCGATCACGCCCTGCCACCTGCATCCCGATCGCCGTACGAACGCGTCCCGGGCCCCGCACGCCCTTCGGCGGCGGGGTCGGCCGGCGCGGCAGTTGCCTACCATTGCGTGCGGAAACCTCCGCCGAAGAGCGTCCGGATCACCGATCCGACCGAGAAGAAGAGTGCCCGTGAAAGTCATCAGCATCGTCGGAGCCCGTCCTCAACTGGTGAAGCTCGCCCCCATCGCGGCTGCCTTCGCCGGGACCGAGCACGAGCACGTCATCGTGCACACCGGGCAGCATTACGACGCGGACCTCTCCGACGTCTTCTTCTCGGGCCTGGGGATCCCCGACCCCGACGTCCATCTCGGCGTCGGCTCGGGCAGCCACGGCGTGCAGACCGGAGCCGTCCTCTCCGCCCTCGACCCGGTCCTGGAGCGGGAGCAGCCCGACTGGGTGCTCGTCTACGGCGACACCAACTCCACGATCGCCGGCGCGCTGTCCGCGGTGAAGATGCACCTGCCGGTCGCCCACCTGGAGGCCGGTCTGCGCTCGTTCAACCGGCGGATGCCCGAGGAGCACAACCGCGTCCTCACCGACCACAGCGCCGACCTGCTGCTGGCCCCGACCGAGGAGGCCATGCGCCACCTCGCCGCCGAGGGCCTCGCCGACCGGGCGCGCCTGGCCGGCGACGTGATGGTCGACATCTGCCTGCGCATCCGCGACCAGGTGCGGGCCGGCGAGTTCCCGGCGCCCGTGCTGCCGGAGGGCATCGACCCGGCCGAACCGTTCCTGCTGGCGACCTTGCACCGCCCGGACAACACGGACGACCCGGAGCGGCTGTCCGCGATCCTGGAGTCCCTCGCCAAGCTGCCGGTGCCGGTCGCGCTGGCCGCCCACCCGCGGCTGGTCGCCAAGGCCGAGGCGCACGGCATCACCCTGGCCCAGGGCAATCTGCACGTCGGCCGCCCGCTGCCGTACGCGAGCCTGGTCGCCGCCGTCCTCGCCTCCGTCGGCGTGGTCACCGACTCGGGCGGCCTCCAGAAGGAGGCCTTCCTGCTGGAGCGCATCTGCACCACCATCCGCCCGGAGACGGAGTGGGTGGAGACCGTGAACACCGGCTGGAACGTCCTCGTGCCGGACCCGCACACCCTGTCGCCCGCCGACTTCGCCGCCACCGTCACCCGCCCGGTGCCGACCGACGACCCGGGCACCCCGTACGGCGACGGCAAGGCCGCCGAGAACGTGGTGCGTCTCATGGAGCAGTTCACCCAGGAGCTGAAGGGAGGCAGCCGGCACGCGTGACGCGGTCCACTCGGCCCTCGGCCGCCCGGCTACCCGGGCGGCTTCGTACGGCCGGATCCGCGCACGTCAGCGTGCTAGCGTCAATCGCTATGCCATCGTCTCCCCCGCCCGGTCCGCCTGTGGACGGCAAGCGGCCCCACGTCGTCTATCTCGCCATCGGTTTCCCGCCGGCCGCCAAGAGCTCGACCTACCGCATGCGCGAGACGGCCAACCAGTTCGTGAAAGCCGGCTGGGACGTCACGGTCGTCAACATCGCCCGCGAATCCTGGGAACTCGACTCCGGCATCGACCTCTCCCTGCTCGAGCAGGTCGACCCGCGGGTCGAGATCGTCGAGCTCCAGCTGGCCCGTGAGGACCTGGAGACCGACATCCGCGCCTTCTCCGAGGCGCGCGCCCTCAACCCCAACGGCTGGCTCGCCGATCTGCGCGATCGCCAGACCGAGACCTTCCCCGAGCCCAACTTCGGCGAGTGGCGGCACGACCTCGAGCAGGCCGTCCTGAAGATCCACCGGGACAAGCCCGCCGACCTGCTGCTCGCCAGCTGTGTGCCCTACGTGAACCTCGCCGCGGCCTGGAAGCTGTGGGAGGAGGCGAAGGTGCCGTACGCGGTGGACTTCCGCGACGGCTGGTCCATCGACGTCATCGACGGCGTCGAGCCCTTCGCCCGGGACTCCGAGGAGGCCCGCTGGGAGCAGAAGATCCTCGACCACGCCGTCTCCCTGTGGGTGGTCAACGACCCGATCGCCGAGCACTACCGCAAGCGGTACCCGGCGTTCGCCGACCGCGTCCACGTCGTGCGCAACGGCTACGACGCCGACAGCTCGCCCGGCCGCGTGCACAACCCCGACCCCGACTCCGGACTCGTCTTCGGGTACCTGGGCACGGTCAACTTCTCCATCTCGCACCTGGAGACCGTGCTGAACGCCTGGCGTGCGGCCCGGGCCAAGGAGCCGCTGCTGGCGAACGCGCGCTTCGAGCTGCGCGGCCACATAGGCAACGGCGCCAACCGCGGTGCGAACCGCCACGCCGAGGTCATCAAGGAGGCCGCGGCCGACGGCGTGTTCTTCGGGGGCCCCGCCGCCAAGGCCGAGGTCTCCTCGATCTACGCCGGCTGGGACGCCATGGTGCTGATCCTGATCGGCGGGCGGTACGTGACCTCCGGCAAGGTCTACGAGTACATGGCGACCGGCCTGCCCATCGTCTCGGCCCACGCCGTCGAGCACGACGCGTCGAACGTGCTGCGGGGCCACCCGCTGTGGACGGGGGCCGTCGGCATCGACGCGGCGGGCCTGACGGAGTCGTTCGTCAGGGCCGCGCACATGGCGGTCGAGACGACCGACGAGGAGCACGCCGAAGCGATGACGCACGCCAACCAGTTCACCCGGGAGGCGCTGATGTCCGTCGCCGTCAAGAACCTGGTCGAGGAGCTGGCCAAGTGACCGAAGTCCTGATCATCGCCTCGACCGCGCCGCAGTTCGGAGTCCTCGCCGAGTCGGTGCGCAAGTTCAACGCGCTCGGCGCGCGCGTCCGGCTCGCGGGCACCTTCGCGATGGACGCCGAGGGCGTGCCCGAGCAGCTCGCCCCGATCGAGCTCGCCGAGCTGCACCAGCTGCCGCGCAACCTCAAGCACCGCAGCCAGGCGCTGCGCCGCCGGGCCACCAAGTCCCCGGCCGGTGCGCGCACCTGGCTGCAGGCTCAGCGCGACTCCTGGCTGCGCTCGCACGCCCGCAAGGCGGACGTGCTCGTCGCCCTCGACCCCCGCTCCGTGTACACGGTGTGGCGGCTCGCGGAGTACAACCGCACCGCCGCCGCCCAGTTCGGGCTCGCGCCCGCGCTCAGGGCCGTCAAGGCCCTGCAGGAGCAGGGCGGCGCCGGTGACGCGCGCGGCTCGGTCCTGCCGCCGCTGTCCACCGTGACCCGTGAGGTCAAGCGCAGCGTGGACCAGCTGCCCGGGCAGCTCCTCCGGGCGGCGACCCCGCGCCCGGTGATGTACTCCGGCGTCGGTGCCCGGCTGTGGCGCGGTGCGATCACCGCGCCCGGTGTGCCGGTGAAGATCCGCGCCTCGACCTCGCGGTACGTCGCCGAGGGCATGCGCTGGGCCGGCCGTACCAGCGGCGCCGCGCTCACCCTCGCGGAGGCCGCCGCGCGGATCGCCGATCCCCAGCTCAGGTCCGACCTCTTCGACGAGGCCGCGATGCAGGAGATCAGCAAGGGCATCAGCCCGCGCGGCATCGAGAAGTCGGTGGAGGCCCGGCTGGCCCTCGCCGACCGGGAGTTCGCGCAGGGCCGTACCAAGCAGGCCGCGAAGGCGCTCGACCGGGCGCTGCACCTGGGCTTCCACCGGGTGCTGCACATCGATCAGCTGTCCTCTCCGCTGGCCAAGGACGCGGCCGGCTTCGTGGCGCCGGTCTACCGCTCCAAGGCGATGCAGGCGGCGAGCCGGCCGCGCGGCCGCAAGGTCCCTGCGGCCCCGGCGCCCACCGACCGTCCGCTGCGGCTGCTCATCACCACGAGCGCCAACGACAACTTCCTGCCCCTGATCAGGGAGCAGTTCGGCAACCACCCGGGCGTCGAGCTGCGCTTCCTGGACCTGTCCACCAGCAAGCACCTCAAGGGCATCTCGTGGGCGGCCACGCGGATGCTCCAGGACCGGCTGGAGGACGGCGAGAGCGACTACCAGGAGGAGGTGGAGCGCCTGATGCGTCCCCACCTCGACTGGGCGGACACGGTGTTCCTGGAGTGGGCGGCCGGTCCGGCCGGCATGCTCACCACGATCGACCCGGGCGACACCCGGATCGTCATGCGGCTGCACAGCTACGAGGCGTTCACGCGCTGGCCGCACATGACGGACTTCTCACGGGTCGACGACCTGATGTTCATCGCCCCGCACGTGAAGGACCTGACGCTCTCGCTGGTGCCGATGCTGCGCGGCGAGCAGGCCCCGCGCTTCCATGTCATCGACAACGCCATGGACCTGTCGGGCTTCAACCGCCCCAAGCCGGCCGAGGCCCGCTTCAACCTGGGCCTGATCGGCATCGGTCAGGTCGCCAAGGACCCCCAGTGGGCCGTGGACGTCCTGGAGCGGGTGCGCAAGCACGACGAGCGGTACCGGCTGCTGCTGGTCGGCGGCGACATGGACCCGAAGACCAGCCAGGCCACCCGTGAGTACCTGCGCGAGTTCGAGAAGACGCTCGCCCCGCTGGAGGAGTCCGGCGCGGTGGTCCGCCTCGGCCCGACGGACGACGTGCCCTCCAAGCTCGTCGAGATCGGTACGATCCTGAGCTCCTCGGTCCGCGAGGGCTGCCACGTCGGCCTGATGGAGGGCGCGGCCAGCGGTGCCGTCCCGGTCGCGCGCGACTGGCCGTTCTACGCCGGCAAGCCCAACAGCGCCCGCACCCTCTACCCGGAGGGCTGGGTCGTGGCCTCACCGCAGGAGGCGGCCGAGCGGATCCTGAAGGCGACGGCCACCGAGGAGGCGTGGCGTGCCGAGGGCGCGCTCGCGACCGAGCACGCGCTGACCGTGTGGGACTGGCCCGTGGTGCGGAAGCACTTCGAGGAGCTGTTCCTCGGCAAGGCTTAGCACACTACGAGAACGGCCCCCGGGGACACGCTTCCCCGGGGGCTGTTCTCGTAGTGCGGTCGTGCAAGTCGTACGGAGCGCACGGTGTGCCGCCTGTGCGAAACGCCCGGCCGGGGATTCCCGGTCGGGCGTTTCGCGCAGGTCGTGGTCCGTGCGCGGTCTCACGGATGCCGCAGCCGCCACCCTGCCCAGGCCGACTCGACCATCTCGCGCACGCCGCGCTCGGCGCTCCAGTCCAGCTCCGCCCGGATGCGGTCCGCTGCGGCCACCACGCGCGCCGGGTCGCCGGCCCGTCGCCCGGTCACCTTGGGACTCACGTCCGTGCGGCCCGTGACCTCCTGGATGAGCTCGATCATCTCCGCCACCGAGACGCCTTCGCCCCGGCCGATGTTGAGCACCAGCCGGGCCCCGGGCTCGGCGGCCAGCCGGCGTGCGGCGGCGACATGCGCGGACGCGATGTCCTCGACGTGGATGAAGTCGCGCACACAGGTGCCGTCGGGCGTCGGGTAGTCGTCCCCGAAGATCCACGGCGACCCGTCGTCCTCGAGGCGTTCGAAGACCATCGGGACGAGGTTGAAGACGCCGTCGTCGCCCAGCTCGGGCGTGGCCGCGCCGGCCACGTTGAAGTAGCGCAGCGACGCGGTCGCCAGGCCGTGCCGGGCGCCGACCGCGGAGACCAGCCACTCGCCCGCGAGCTTGGTCTCGCCGTACGGGTTGATCGGCGCGCAGGGCGTCCGCTCGGTGACGAGGTCGACGTCGGGCATGCCGTACACGGCCGCGGAGGAGGAGAACACGAACCGGGTGACGCCTGCCTCGACGGCCGCGTCGAGCAGGACGCGCAGGCCCTCGACGTTCTCCCGGTAGTAGTACAGCGGCCGCTCGACGGACTCGGCGACCTGCTTCTTGCCGGCGATGTGCACGATGCCGGTGACGGCGTGCTCGCGCAGCACCCGGGCCACGGTGTCACGGTCGAGGACCGTGCCGACCTCCAGCGGGACGCCGTCCGGGAGCCGGTCGGCGCGGCCGGTGCTGAGGTCGTCGAGGACGACGACGCGCTCACCGCCGTCCGTCATCGCCTTCACCACATGCGAGCCGATGAAGCCCGCGCCGCCCGTGATGAGCCAGGTCATGGGAAACCTTTCTGCACGTCGGCCCCGCCCCGGGAGGCGGGGCGGGGCCGACGCTGCGTGTTCGAGTGTCCTCAGCCGCCGATGACGACCCGCCGGACGCCCTTCCAGGCCTCCGGGTCGGTCGTACGGCGTCCGTCGACCAGGACCGTGACGTCCGGCAGGTCGGCCGGGGTCAGGGTGCGGTACTCGGCGTGGTCGGCCTGGAGGATCGCGGCGGTGACCGTCTCACCGGCGTGCGGGGTCAGACCGTGCGCGGCCAGCTCCTCGTCCGTGTACATCGGGTCCGAGACGAAGGGGACCGCGCCGCGCGCCTTGAGCGCCTCGACCGTCGGGAAGACGCCCGAGAACGCCGTCTCCTTCACGCCGCCGCGGTAGGCGGCGCCCAGCACGAGCACGTTCACCCCGGTCAGGTCGCCGTACGCGGCGGCCAGCAGGTCGACGGCGTACTGCGGCATCGCGGCGTTCGCCTCACGGGCGGAGCGCACCACGGTGGCGGCCGGGTCGTTCCACAGGTACATCCGCGGGTAGATCGGGATGCAGTGGCCGCCGACGGCGATGCCCGGCTGGTGGATGTGGCTGTACGGCTGCGAGTTGCAGGCCTCGATGACCTTCTTGACGTCGATGCCGTTGCTGTCCGCGAAACGCGCGAACTGGTTGGCCAGACCGATGTTGACGTCACGGTAGGTGGTCTCGGCCAGCTTGGCGAGCTCGGAGGCCTCGGCCGTGCCCAGGTCCCAAACGCCGTTGGCCTGCGGCAGGTCGTCGCGCTCGTCGAAGTCGAGGACCTGCTCGTAGAACTCCACGCCACGGGCCGACGACGCCTCGTCGATGCCGCCGACCAGCTTGGGGTAGCGGCGCAGGTCGGCGAAGACGCGGCCGGTGAGGACCCGCTCGGGCGAGAAGACCAGGTGGAAGTCCTCGCCCGGGGTCAGGTCCGAGCCCTCGGCCAGCATCGGCGCCCAGCGGGTGCGGGTGGTGCCGACCGGGAGGGTCGTCTCGTACGAGACCAGCGTGCCGGGCTTGAGGCCCTGGGCGATCGCCTTGGTCGCCGCGTCCATCCAGCCGAAGTCCGGGGTGCCCTCGGCGTCCACGAACAGCGGGACGACCACGACGACGGCCTCGGACTGGGCGACCGCGGACGCGGTGTCCGTCGTCGCGCTCAGCAGTCCGGCGTCGACGGCCTGCTTGAGCTTGACGTCGAGGTCGTGCTCACCGGGGAACGGCTCGGTGCCGGCGTTGACGAGCTCGACGACCTTCTCGTTGACGTCCGCCCCGATGACCCGGTGGCCCTTGGACGCGAACTGCACGGCCAGCGGGAGCCCGATCTTGCCGAGGGCTACTACACAGATGTTCATGGACGGTCGCTACTTCCTTTTCGAACCGCTCGTGGGGGAACCGCTCGGCTTCGAGCCTGCGGATCGGGTCTTCAGCCGCCGGGCGAGAGCCGACCTGACCCGGGAGGCCAGCGACCGCTTCGGCGGGTACAGGGGAGCCGTGGCGATCACCACGCGCCCCTTGGGGTTCACCGTCGCCGTCACCCGGTACGGGTCCTCGTAGGCGCCCCAGCGGCGCGCCAGCGGCATGGGCAGGTCCTTGCCGCGCACCGGGATCTCGTACGTCGAACCGGCCAGGCCGACGTACGCACGGACGCCGAGCTTGACCGCGCTCCGCTCCAGCGGGATGCGCGCCCGCAGCACGGCCGCGGCCCCGTCCTCGGCCGGCACGGTCGTGAACTCGCCCACCACGGCGGGCAGTTCGTGGTCCGCGGGCAGTCTCCTGCCGCCGGGCTTGTCCGCCGACTTGGGCATCGCGCCCTGTACGAGGCGCAGCACCGCGCCGTCGACGTCGCCGAGCACCGGCAGCCGCAGGGAGACCGTGTAGGCGATGTCGTCGCCCTCCTGCTCCCAGGCGGAGACGAGCAGCCGCGTGCCCTGGGCGAGAGGGCCGGCGACCGACTCTTCGACGACCTCGTAGACCCGGTCGGGCAGGCCGATACGAGGGTCACGGAAGCCAGGGTAGCGGGCGTACGCGCGCTCGCCCTCGACGACGAACGGCGGTGCGCCGTGCTCCAGCTCGGAGGTGATCGCCTCGCACAGCTCGTCGACCGCGCCGGCCCGGGCCAGCGCGATGCGCACCCGGCGCTTGACGTCCATGGCGTCGCGGATGCCGTCGGTGAAGTACGCGTCGGCGAGCCGGGCGATGCCCGCGCAGATGTCGCGCCGGAGTTCGCGCTCCAGCCCCGGGAAGTCGTCCTGGACGAGCTTGGCCAGCTCCCAGGTGAAGTGCCGGCGCAGCACCGCGTCGCGCTCCGGGCCCGCCTCGATGAGACCGGCGGTGAAGTCCATGATCTCGGCCGTGCACCGCAGCCGGGCCAGATGGTCGGCCCGGTAGGTGATGTTGCTGGCGTCGCCCCGCTTCACCGCGTAGTAGCAGGTGTAGTCGGCCACCACCGAGATCTTCTTGGCGCGCACACACGCCTCGATGGTGAACGGCTGGTCGCTGCCCACCGGGAGGTTCTCGGGGAAGCGCAGCTTGTACTGCTCCACCAGGTCGCGCCGGAACAGCTTGGTGTTGGCCAGGGTCCACGGCAGGGCGGAGTCGGTCAGCCGGATGTCCGGGTTGCTCTCCTTGTAGAGCGCCTGGTGGACGTAGCGGCCGTTGGTGCCGACCATCTTGCCGACGACGACGTCCGAGCCGTGCTCGTCGGCGCACGCCACCATGCGCTCCAGCGCCTCCTCGCCGAGGTGGTCGTCGGAGCCGATGAAGTAGACGAAGCGGCCCGTGGCGATGTCCAGCGCCCGGTTGCTCGGAGCGGCCGGGCCGCCGGAGTTCGCCTGGTGGATCACCTTGACGGTGTTCGGGTAGCGCTCGGCGAAACGGTCGAGCTCGGCGCCGCTGTCGTCGGTGGAGCCGTCGTCGACGGCCACGATCTCCAGCCGTTCCAGGCCGATGCTCTGCCCGATCAGAGAGTTCAGGCACTCCGTCAGGTAGGGCATCGTGTTGTAGACCGCGACGACCACACTGACGTCAGGTGCGGTACTCATGTTTTCCGGCTCCTGGTCTCCATCAGCCGTCGAGCGGCTGCGCGCTGGAAGGAAGGACTCGCGAAACGGTGGAGCTCTCGGGCGCGGTGCCCCGCCGGCGGAGTTCCGCCGGCGTGTGGTGCTCAGCTGCCATGGACGGCCAGGTCCTCCGACAGGAGCGAGATGCTGCGGTTGTCCAGCGCCGACTCGAGCACCGCCGCCGCGATCTCCACCGTCCGCGTGCCCTGGCGCAGCGTACAGATGTCGGCGGGCTTGCCGAGCACCGCGTCGCGGAAGAGCTCGTGCTCGACGAGGAGCGGCTCGCGCTTCGGGATGGCGTAGCGGATCATGTCGCCCTCGGAGACGCCGCGGAAGGCCTGGAGGGCCTCCCACTCCGTCGCCATCGCGGCGTTGGAGTGGAACGTCAGGTCGGCGGTGAGGGTGTCGGCGATGAAGCAGCCGCGCTCTCCGGTGACCGAGGTGAAGCGCTCCTTGAGCGGGCTCAGCCAGTTGACCAGGTGGTTGACCATCGTGCCGTCGTCCAGGCGGCCCACCGCGGAGACCATGTCCTCGTGCGCGCGACCGCTCTTGGAGACGGTGTGCGCGGCGATGGACACGTACTCGCGGCCGGTCACCCAGCCGGTGAGGTCGATGTCGTGGGTGGCGAGGTCCTTGACCACGCCGACGTCCGCGATGCGGTGCGGGAAGGGGCCCTGGCGGCGGGTGACGACCTGGTAGACGTCACCGAGCTCGCCGGCCTCCAGCCGGGCGCGCAGCGAACGCAGCGCCGGGTTGCACCGCTCGATGTGACCGACGCCGGCCACCAGGCCGCGCGACTCGAACGCCTCGACGAGACGGCGCGCGCCGTCCACGGTGTCGGCGACGGGCTTCTCGATCAGCGCGCAGACGCCGGCCTCGGCGAGCTGCATGCCGACCGTCTCGTGCAGGCCGGTGGGGCAGGCCACGACGGCGTAGTCGACGCCCAGGGCGATGAGCTGCTCGACGGCGTCGAGGACCGGGGCGCCCTGGGCGGCACCGAACTTGTCGCCCATCGGGTCGACGACGCCGACGAAGTCGACGCCCTCCAGACCGGCCAGGACGCGGGCGTGGTGACGGCCCATGGAACCGAGGCCGACCAGTCCGGCCCGCAGGGTGCGCGTGGTGGTCACAGCTGCTCCCCCAGCGCGTTGACGGCGGAGACGATGCGCTCCAGGTGGTCCGCGGACAGACCCGGGTGGACGGGCAATGAGACGACCTCGGCGGCCGCGCGCTCCGTCTCGGGCAGGTCCCAGGTGCGGCCGGCCTTCTGGTCCGGCTCCCAGTACGGCTTGAGCCGGTGGATCGGCGTCGGGTAGTACACGGCGTTGCCGATGCCGGCCTCGGTCAGGCGCGCCATGGCGGCGTCACGGTCGCCCCGGACCCGCACGGTGTACTGGTGGAAGATGTGGCGGGCGCCCTCGGCGACGGTCGGCGTCACCACGTTCGGCGTGCTGATGTGCTCCGTGAGGTACGCGGCGTTGGCGATGCGCTGCTCGGTCCAGCCGTGCAGCTGGGTGAGCTGCACCCGGCCGATGGCGGCGGAGACGTCCGTCATGCGCACGTTGGCGCCGACGATCTCGTTGGCGTAGCGCTGCTCCATGCCCTGGTTGCGCAGCAGGCGCAGGGTCCGGGCGACCTCCGCGTCGGCGGTGCTGATCATGCCGCCTTCGAGGCTGTGCATGTTCTTGGTCGGGTAGAAGCTGAACGTGCCCGCGTTGCCGAAGGCGCCGACCGGCGTCCCGTGCAGCGCGGCCGCGTGCGCCTGGCAGGCGTCCTCGACCACGGCGAGGCCGTGCCGCCCGGCGATGTCCATGATCTTGTCCATGGCGGCGGGGTGGCCGTAGAGGTGCACCGGCATGATCGCGGCGGTGCGCGGCGTGATGGCCGCCTCGACCGCGGCCGGGTCCAGGCAGAAGCTGTCGGCCTCGATGTCGGCGAAGACCACGTCGGCGCCGACGAGGCGCACCGCGTTGGCGGAGGCCGCGAAGGAGAACGACGGCACGATGACCTCGTCGCCGGGGCCGAGCCCGAGGGCCATCAGCGTCAGGTGCAGCGCGGAGGTGCCGGAGTTGACCGCGACGCAGTGGCGGTTGCTCACCACCTCGGCGAACTCCGCCTCGAAGGCGGCGACCTCGGGGCCCTGTACGACGCGGCCGCTGCGCAGCACGCGTACGGCGGCCTCGATCTCCGCCTCGCCGATCACGGGCCGGGCGGCGGGTATCAACTCATGGGCGTCGCTCATCGACTCCCCCTCCTTCATCAGTGACCTCTAGGGCGCACCACGTCGTGCACGGGTCGGGAAGGGACGGTGTCGAGCGTCGCACGTCCGCATCCCTGGAAAGTCCGTCCACCTCTGTCCTTGCTGCGGCGAACGTCTTCCACGAGGCCCTGCCCCGAGGTACCTCGCGTGGTCTACGGCTCACATGTCACCAGCTGCCGAGTCCACCGTCACGTTACCAGCAGAGGTGCAAATCTTTTCCTCAGAGTTACTACAGGGAAACCCCTGGTTGAGGTGCAATCCATCACAGGATTCACGCAGTGTTACCGAAACTCTCCCCGAACGCAATGCACGACAAAGAAAGCGCGGGACACCGAAGTCCGTCTCGGTGTCCCGCGCTTCAGCGATGCGCTACGGGGTCAGTCCTCCGTCGTCGCCGAGACGGACGGCGAGGACTGCTCGGCCGCCACCGCCGTCTTCTTGGCGGCGGTCTTCTTCGCCGTCGTCTTCGCGGCCGTGGCCTTCTTCACCGTGGCCTTCTTGGCCGCCGTCTTCTTGGCGGCCGTCTTCTTGGTCGCGGCCTTCTTCGCCGTGGCCTTCTTCGCCGTCTTGCGGGCGGCCGCCTTCTTGGCCGGAGCCTCCTGCGCGGTCTCCTCCAGCGCCTCGGCCTCCGCGCCCGCCTCGACGGCGGCCTCCATGGCAGCCTCCGCGGCGGCTTCCGCCGGGGCCTCGGCGGCGGCCGGGACCTCGGCGACGAGCGTCTCGTCCGCCGGGGCCGACGCGACGACCGTCACGGCCGCCTCCTCGGACGCCGTCGCGGCGGTGGCCTTGCGCACCGCACGACGCCGCGGACGGGCCGGAGCGGCGCTCTCGGCGGCCGTCTCGGGCTCGGCCTGCGCGGCCGGCTCCGTCGCGACGGCCTCCTGCGGCGCGGCCTCGGCGACCGTCACCACGGCGGCCTCCGCCCCCGCGGGCGAACCGGCCGGCGCGGACACCTTGCGGGTGGCGCGACGGCGCGTACGCCCCTGGGGCGCGGCCTCCTCGACGGCCGGGGCCTCGGCGACGCGGGACTCGACGACCGGGTCCTCGACCGCGACCGGCTCGGCCTGCGCGACGGCGGCCGTCTCCGGCAGCACCGGCGACTCGGCCACGGCCGCGAACTCGGCCTCGGTCTCCTCGGCCTTCGGCTCCGCGGCCCTCGGCTCCTCGCCGCGCCCGTTCCGGCCGCGCGGCGCACCGGCCGGGGCCGAGGCCCGCCGGCTCGTCCGGCGCCGGGAGCGGCCGCGGCCGGCCGCGGCCTCCGCCTCGGCGATGCTGCTGTACAGCTCCTCGTCGGGCGCGAAGTCGGGCGCGGGCAGCGCGATCGGCTCGGCGACCTCGGCGACGACCTCGGCGACCGCCTCGGCCTCGGCCTCCTGCTCGACGCTGTCGAAGGCGACCGCCTCGTGCTCGTGCTCGTGGCCCTGGCCGTCACCGCCACGCCCGCGCTTCCTGCGCTTGCCGCCGCCCCCGGCGGAGGTCGGCTGCTCCATGTGCACGATGACACCGCGCCCGTTGCAGTGGACGCAGGTCTCGGAGAAGGACTCCAGCAGGCCCTGGCCGACCCGCTTGCGGGTCATCTGCACGAGGCCCAGCGAGGTCACCTCGGCCACCTGGTGCTTCGTACGGTCGCGGCCCAGGCACTCCAGCAGGCGCCGCAGGACGAGATCGCGGTTGGACTCCAGGACCATGTCGATGAAGTCGATGACGATGATGCCGCCGAGGTCGCGCAGCCGCAGCTGGCGCACGATCTCCTCGGCCGCCTCCAGGTTGTTCCTGGTGACGGTCTCCTCGAGGTTGCCGCCCTGACCGGTGAACTTGCCGGTGTTGACGTCGACGACGACCATCGCCTCGGTCCGGTCGATCACCAGCGAACCGCCGCTGGGCAGCCAGACCTTGCGGTCCAGCGCCTTGGCGAGCTGCTCGTCGATCCGGTAGGTGGCGAAGACGTCGACCTCGGAGGTCCACCGCGACAGCCGTCCGGCCAGGTCGGGCGCGACGTGCGAGACATAGCCGTGGATGGTGCCCCAGGCGTCGTCGCCGCTGACGACGACCTTGGAGAAGTCCTCGTTGAAGATGTCGCGCACGACGCGGACGGTCATGTCCGGCTCGCCGTACAGCAGGGTCGGGGCGTTGCCGCTCTTCGCCTTCTTCTGGATCTCCTCCCACTGCGCCTGGAGCCGCTCGACGTCACGGCGCAGCTCGTCCTCGCTCGCGCCCTCGGCGGCGGTGCGCACGATGACGCCCGCGTCCTCGGGGACGATCTTCTTGAGGATGGTCTTCAGCCGGGCCCGCTCGGTGTCGGGCAGCTTGCGGCTGATGCCGGTCATCGAGCCCTCGGGCACGTACACGAGGTAGCGGCCCGGCAGGGAGACCTGGCTGGTGAGGCGGGCGCCCTTGTGGCCGATCGGGTCCTTCGTCACCTGGACGAGGACCGACTGGCCGGACTTCAGGGCGGCCTCGATGCGGCGCGGCCCGTTGGCCATGCCGAGCGCCTCGAAGTTGACCTCACCGGCGTACAGGACCGCGTTGCGGCCCTTGCCGATGTCGATGAAGGCGGCCTCCATCGACGGCAGCACGTTCTGGACCTTGCCCAGGTAGACGTTGCCGACGTACGAGGTGGCCTGCTCCTTGTTGACGTAGTGCTCGACGAGCACGTTGTCCTCGAGGACGCCGATCTGGGTGCGCTCACCGCTCTGGCGGACGACCATCACGCGCTCGACGGCCTCGCGGCGGGCCAGGAACTCGGCCTCGGTGATGATCGGCACGCGCCGGCGGCCCTGCTCGCGGCCTTCCCGGCGGCGCTGCTTCTTGGCCTCCAGGCGGGTGGAGCCCTTGATGGACTGCACCTCGTCGGACGGCTCGGCGGGCTTGCGGGGCTCGCGGACCTTGACTATCGGGTCTCCCGCGCCGTCCTCCCGGCCGGGGAGGAGCATGCTGAAGCCGTCGT
>NZ_JBEOWS010000041.1:0-41725 GCF_040296125.1 Streptomyces sp. NPDC002265
CTCTTCAGGGGCCGGCGGGTCGCCGCCTACCAGAACATGACCGTCTCAGACGGTGGTGACGACCTCGTCGTAGGCCAGGCGCGGGGAGCGCGGGAACCAGGCGTCGGGGCCCGGCTTGCCGATGTTGACCACCATCAGCGGGGTGTGGTCGTCGTCGAGGAACTCCTTGCGGACGCCCTCGAAGTCCAGACCGGTCATCGGGCCGGCGGCCAGACCGGCGGCGCGGACGCCGATGATGAAGTAGGCGGCCTGGAGGGCGGCGTTGAGCGCGGCGCTGGGCTCACGCACCTCGCGGGCGCCGAAGAAGGCGTCCTTGGCCTGGGGGAAGTGCGGGAAGAGCTGGGGCAGCTCCTCGTGGAACTCGTTGTCGGCGGAGAGGATCGCGACCAGCGGGGCGGTGGCGGTCTTCTGCTTGTTGCCGTCGGCCATGTGCTGCACCAGGCGCTCGCGGGCCTCGGCCGAGCGGACCAGGGTGACGCGCAGCGGCGACTGGTTCATGGAGGTCGGGCCGAACTTGACCAGGTCGTAGATCGCCTGGACCTGCTCGTCGGTCACCGGCTCGTCGGTGAAGGTGTTCGCGGTGCGGGCCTCGCGGAACAGCAGGTCCTGGGCGGCGGGGTCGAGAACGAGAGACATCTGAACCTTCTCGGGATGTGCGTCCGGCCCTGAGGTGCAGGACCGGCTGACTTCACCGACCATAAGCGAGGTGAAGTTCAAGTTTCAATCAAACGCGGAGTGTGGTGATCCGCTTCACAGCCGCCCTCTCGCCGAGGGCGCCTGCCCGCGATCACCTCCCGAAGGCGCCCCTCGCCCCGGGGCCGCAGCGCCGAGCGGCTACCCCGCCGAGCCCTCGGCCTCTGCGTCCTCCGCCTCCTCGGCGAGCGCCGCGTCCAGCCGCGCCCGCGCGCCCTCCAGCCACCGCCGGCACACCTTGGCCAGCTCCTCGCCCCGCTCCCAGAGAGCGAGCGACTCCTCCAGCGTCGTGCCGCCCGCCTCCAGCCGCCGCACGACCTCGATCAGCTCGTCACGGGCCTGCTCGTACCCGAGCGCCTCGTCCACCCTGCCGGTCATTCGCTCACTCCTGGACATCGACTCGTACGTTGAACTCGCCCTCGGCGACCCGCGCCCGCAGCGCCTCCTGCGGCGCCACCTCGCCCGGGTCCCGGACGACATGCCCGTCCGCCCGCTGGAGCACGGCGTAGCCACGCTTCAGCGTCGCCGCGGGGGAGAGGGCCACCACGCGCGCGTGGGTGTGGCCCAGTTCGGAATCCGCCCGGTCGAGGAGATGACCGAGGGTCCGCCGGGCCCGGCCGAGCAGGGACGCCACCTGGTCCTCCCGCTCGTCGACCATCCGGTGCGGGTCCTCCATCGAGGGCCGGGC
This sequence comes from Streptomyces sp. NPDC002265, assembly GCF_040296125.1. Taxonomy (NCBI): domain Bacteria; kingdom Bacillati; phylum Actinomycetota; class Actinomycetes; order Kitasatosporales; family Streptomycetaceae; genus Streptomyces; species Streptomyces sp. NPDC002265. Next base: position 1,382 of record NZ_JBEOWS010000041.1, read on the forward strand.
CAGCGCATGGGCCAGACCGCGCTCCTCCCGGTCGACCAGCCCCTGCACGCACCGCCGGGCCCGGTCGCGCAGCATCCGCACCCGCTCGTACTCCTCGCCGACGTCCGGTACGACCTTCTTCGCCGCGTCCGTCGGCGTCGAGGCCCGCAGATCGGCCACGTAGTCGAGGAGCGGGGTGTCGGGCTCGTGCCCGATCGCGGACACCACCGGCGTACGGCAGGCGGCGACCGCACGGACCAACTGCTCGTCGGAGAACGGCAGCAGGTCCTCCACACTGCCGCCGCCGCGCGCGACGATGATCACGTCCACCTCGTCGAGCGCGTCGAGCTCCTTCACCGCCTGCACGACCTGCGGGACGGCGTGCACCCCCTGCACGGGGACGTTGCGCACCTCGAAGCGGACGGCGGGCCAGCGATGCCGGGCGTTCTCCAGCACATCGCGCTCCGCCGCCGAGGCGCGGCCGCAGACCAGCCCGACGAGCTGCGGCAGGAACGGCAGCGCCTTCTTCCGCTCGGGCGCGAACAGCCCCTCCGCCGTCAGCGACTTCTTCAGCTGCTCCAGCCGGGCCAGCAGCTCGCCGACGCCCACGGGCCGGATCTCCGCGGCCCGCAGCGACAGCTGCCCACGCGGCGCGTACCACTCGGGCTTCGCGAGGACGACGACCCGGGCGCCCTCGCCCACGACATCGGAGACCGCGTCGAACACCTGCCGGTAGCAGGTGACGCTGACGGAGATGTCGTACGACGGGTCGCGCAGCGTCAGGAACACCACCCCGGCACCCGGGCGCCGCGACAGCTGGGTGATCTGCCCCTCGACCCACACCGCGCCGAGCCGGTCGATCCATCCCCCGATGAGCCGCGAGACCTCGCCGACGGGCATCGGGGCGTCCGCGGACGTGTTCACAGCCATGCGCCCGAGCGTAACGGCCGGTACCGACAATGCGGCCCGGCCCAGGCCGAGTCGGCACCGGGATCGGCACCGGGATCGGCCACGCCCGGCGACCGGCGGACGGGGAGGCCGGCGACCGGGCCGCCGACCCGCCGCCGACCCGCCGCCGGCCTCCCCGGGCGGACCGGGGGCGGGCGATCCGTGCCCCTCGGACGCGGCCTTACGATGGGTCCCATGACTGCTTCGCCTGGCCGCCGTGTCCTGCTCGCCGCCCCCCGTGGCTACTGCGCGGGTGTGGACCGCGCCGTGATCGCCGTCGAGAAGGCCCTCGAACAGTACGGGGCCCCGATCTACGTCCGGCACGAGATCGTGCACAACAAGTACGTCGTGCAGACCCTGGAGCGGAAGGGCGCGATCTTCGTCGAGCGGACGGAGGAGGTGCCCGAGGGGAACATCGTCATGTTCTCCGCGCACGGCGTCGCCCCCGTCGTCCACGAGGAGGCCGCGCGCGGCCGCCTCGCCACCATCGACGCGACCTGCCCGCTGGTCACCAAGGTCCACAAGGAAGCCGTCCGCTTCGCCAACGAGGACTTCGACATCCTGCTGATCGGGCACGAGGGCCACGAGGAGGTCATCGGCACCTCCGGCGAGGCCCCCGACCACATCCAGCTCGTCGACGGCCCCGCCGACGTCGCCAAGGTCGAGGTCCGTGACCCGTCCCGGGTCGTCTGGCTCTCGCAGACCACCCTCTCCGTCGACGAGACCATGGAGACCGTCGACGCGCTGAAGGAGAAGTTCCCGCAGCTCATCTCGCCGCCCAGCGACGATATCTGCTACGCCACGCAGAACCGTCAGCTGGCCGTGAAGCAGATGGGCGCCGAGGCGGACCTGGTGATCGTGGTCGGCTCGCGCAACTCCTCCAACTCCGTCCGGCTCGTCGAGGTCGCCAAGCTCGCCGGCGCGCGCGCCGCGCATCTGGTGGACTTCGCCAGCGAGATCGACGAGGCCTGGCTGGAGGGCGTGAGCACGGTCGGCGTCACCTCGGGCGCGTCGGTGCCCGAGGTGCTGGTCGAGGAGGTCCTGGCCTGGCTGTCCGAGCGCGGCTACGCGGACGTCGAGCTGGTCAAGGCGGCCGAGGAGTCCATCACCTTCTCGCTGCCCAAGGAGCTCCGCCGCGATCTGCGCGAGGAGGCCGCGGCCCTGGCCGCCGAGCGCGGCGGGTCCGGCGCGGTCACCGACTCCGGGGAGTGACCATCAGCCCTACGTCGTAACGTAGGGCCATGCAGATCTTCGGCGTGGACATCGGTGGATCCGGGATCAAGGGCGCTCCCGTGGACCTGGACATGGGCGACCTCGCCCAGGAGCGGTGCAAAGTGCTCACCCCGCACCCGGCGACTCCGGACGGAGTCGCCGACGGGGTGAAGCAGGTCGTCGACCACTTCGGCTGGACCGGACCGGTCGGACTCACCTTCCCGGGCGTGGTCACCGGCGGGTCCACCATCCGTACGGCGGCCAACGTCGACAAGAGCTGGGTCGACCTGGACGCGCGCGCGTTGTTCAGCGAACGGCTGGGCGGTCTGCCGGTCACCGTGGTCAACGACGCGGACGCGGCGGGCGTCGCCGAGATGGAGTTCGGCGCGGGCCGGGGCCGCCGGGGCACGGTCATCCTGCTGACCTTCGGCACCGGGATCGGCAGTGCCCTCTTCGTCGACGGGACGCTCGTCCCCAACACCGAGCTGGGCCACCTCGAACTGAACGGTCACGACGCGGAGAAGCGCGCCTCCAGCAAGGCCAAGGAGGACGGCGAGCTGACCTGGGAGCACTGGTCGCGCCGGGTCACGAAGTACCTCGCCCATGTCGAGATGCTGTTCTCGCCCGAGCTGTTCATCATCGGCGGCGGCGTCAGCCGCAAGTCGGAGAAGTTCCTCCCCTTCATCGAGGGCATCAAGGCCGAGATCGTCCCGGCCCAGCTCCAGAACAACGCGGGAATCGTGGGAGCGGCGATGCGGGCCTTCAAGGAGGGCTAGTGCCGCGGCAGCAGGGCCTGTCCGGCGGATCGGGCCGCGGACGCGGGGGCCCCGGGGCTGCGCGGCGCGGGGTCCTCGGGGCTTCGTGACGCGGGGTCCAGGGACCTCGGCGCAGTGGGTCCTGGCGGCCGCCGGGACCCCGTGGCCGTGGGTTCTGCCGTGGGTCCCCGGCCGCCGGGTTCACCTCGGCGCCGGGCTCACCGGGGGCCGTCGGCGCCGGTTCCGCGCACGGACCCGCCGCACGATCGCGATCAGCGCGGCGACGAGCGTTCCGCCGTACAGCCACCCGGCCTGGGTGGCGAGCACCGTGATCATTCCCATCAGCCGGCTGCCGAGCCCGCCGCCGCCGTCGGCCATCGACAGCGCCCCCGCCGTGAAGGCGATCGGCACCACGACCGGCGCGGTCAGCAGGTCCCCCCGGCGCACCCACAGCGCGGTCAGCGCGCACACCGGCAGGAACAGCACCCCGTACACCGTCGGCGCCCCGTCGAACAGCAGCAGGTCGAGCCAGCCGAGCAGGACCATCACCGCCCCGCAGAACAGCCCGCCGCCCAGCCCGGTCAGCCGCGGTCCGGACGCCTGCCCGGCGGGCCGGGCGACCGGGGGAGCGGGCCGTCGTAACGTCACCTGGCGGCGCTGCACGGGTCCGCCCGCGGGAGCGCTCACCCGCGCCGGGCGGACGGACGGCGCGGGCCGGGACGAGGGCGCGGGGCGGCCGGACGGGGGTACGGGAGCGGAGGACGGCCGGGCGGGCCGCGCCGCGCCCGCACCGCCGCGTCTGCCCTGCGGGGGCAGCGGCGGGGGTGTGCCGCGTCGTGGTCCGTGCTGCTGGGGGCGCGTCCTGGGTTGCTCCACTGGACCAACTTAGGTCGGTTTATGTGTCGAACGACTCCTCAGACACGCCGGTGGGCCCGGCTTGGCCATGCGTTCGACACGAATCCGGTACGGGCCCCGGCACGCCGTAGACTGGTGGATCGGCCCCCTTGTCCCCACCCCTCTCACGTAACGGGAAGTCGCAACGTGTCGCTCACGATCGGAATCGTCGGTCTGCCGAATGTCGGCAAGTCGACCCTGTTCAACGCCCTGACCAAGAACGACGTGCTGGCGGCCAACTACCCGTTCGCCACGATCGAGCCCAACGTGGGCGTCGTCGGCGTCCCGGACGCCCGGCTCACGAAGTTGGCCGAGATCTTCTCCTCGCAGCGCGTCCTGCCGGCCACCGTCGACTTCGTCGACATCGCGGGCATCGTGCGCGGTGCCTCCGAGGGCGAGGGCCTGGGCAACAAGTTCCTCGCGAACATCCGCGAGTCGGACGCGATCTGCCAGGTCATCCGTGCCTTCAAGGACGAGAACGTCGTCCACGTCGACGGCAAGGTCTCGCCCAAGGACGACATCGAGACGATCAACACCGAGCTGATCCTCGCCGACCTCCAGACCATCGAGAAGGTCCTGCCGCGCCTCCAGAAGGAGTCGCGGATCAAGAAGGACATCGCGCCGAAGGTCGCGGCGGTCGAGGCGGCCAAGGAGATCCTGGAGAAGGGCGACACCCTGTTCTCCGCGGGCATCGCCCAGGGCTCCGGCAAGGAGGAGCTGCTGCACGACCTGCACCTGCTCACCACCAAGCCGTTCCTCTACGTCTTCAACGTCGACGAGGACGAACTGGTCGACGAGGACTTCAAGGCCGAGCAGCGCGCCCTGGTCGCCCCCGCCGAGGCGATCTTCCTCAACGCCAAGCTGGAGCAGGACCTCGCCGAGCTCGACGAGGCGGACGCCATGGAGCTCCTGGAGTCGGTCGGCGCCGAGGAGCCGGGCCTGGCCACCCTCGCCCGCGTCGGCTTCAACACCCTCGGCCTGCAGACCTACCTCACGGCAGGCCCCAAGGAGTCCCGCGCCTGGACGATCAAGAAGGGCGCGACGGCCCCCGAGGCCGCCGGTGTGATCCACACCGACTTCCAGAAGGGCTTCATCAAGGCCGAGGTCATCTCCTTCGAGGACCTGGTCGAGACGGGCTCGGTCGCCGAGGCCCGCGCCAAGGGCAAGGCCCGCATGGAGGGCAAGGAGTACGTCATGCAGGACGGCGACGTGGTGGAGTTCCGCTTCAACGTCTGACGACCGATCCGTCAATGACGCTGCCCGGCCGGCCTGTTGGCCGGCCGGGCAGAGCTGTCTGTCCGGGCGGGCCTCGTCCGTGAGGTGCTGCGGCCGACGGCCACCCGGTCCCGGCGCGGCTGCGGTCGGCCCTTCAGACCTTGACGACCTCTACGGAAGGGCCGCACAGGAGTGCCAGGTCCTCGGGGTCGGAAGTGAGGACGGTGACGGGCTGGGGTGCGTCGACGGCGATGACGGCGAAGGCCGCATCGATGGCGTACTTGTGTCCGTGGAGGTGACGGGTCCGCAGCAGGGCCGCGGCCTCGGTGACCGTGCCGGCCTGTCAGCTGTTGCGTGGCGGTGTGAGCTTGTCGAGGTCCAGGCTGATCTCGAAGGGCACCGGGCGGCGGAGGGCGCCCCGGAAGATTCCGGCGGGGGCGTAGGCGCCGGTCGGCCCGTCGAGTTCGTAGACGAGGCGGCCGTGCCAGGCCCGCTGCGGCGACATCATGAAGACAAGCGCTCCGTCGATGAGCTCGGTGTGTCCCGGCGCCTCGGGGAGGCTGTCCAGGTCCTCCGCGAACCAGCCTTCCGCGCGCGGCGGGCGCATCCGGTCGGGCAGTCCGGTCATGGCCTCACGGTAGCGGCCCGCGGCCGGGCGCGAAGGGCTGAACGATCTCGGGCAGGGGAATTCCGGTGCCTCGCCTTGCCGTACCTCCGGGATCCGCGTTCGCCGCCCGACCGGCGTCACGCCCCGGGGCGGGGCGCGCTTACCATGCGCCAAGGTCGTACGTCAGTTCTCGTCTTTCGTTTCTCGTCTCTTCCGCATCCGGGAATCCTCGGCCGCCGTACCCGAGTCGCCCGCCGCCCGTCACCTGCCGCCCCGTCAGAACCAGGAGCACGGTAGCCGTGTCCATACCTCCGCCCCCCGGGACCCACGACCCCGGGCAGCCCCAGCAGCCGCAGGGTCCCTACCAGGCGCCGCCGCCCGTTCCGTACCCGCCGCAGTACGGGGTCTACGGGCAGCCTCCGTACCAGACCTGGGGGCAGGGCTACAGCCCGTTCAACCGGCCCGCGCCCGTCAACGGCCTGGCCATCGCCTCCCTGGTCCTCGGCGTCCTGTGCTTTTTGCCCGCGGCGGGACTGGTGCTGGGGATCATCGCGCTGGTGCAGATCAAGCGACGCGGCGAGCGCGGCAAGGGGCTGGCGATCGGCGGGACGGTGATGTCGTCGATCGGGCTCGTGCTGTGGGCGCTGGTGCTCGCCACGGGCGCGGCGCACGACGCCTGGGAGGGGTTCGAGGAGGGCACCACGAACAGCGTGAGCGTGCCGGTCGGCGTCGGTGAGTGCTTCGACGCGCCGGGCGCGCAGGACGGCTACACCTACGACGTCGACGTGGTCCCCTGCGAGGGCGAGCACGACGGCGAGGCGTTCGCCGTGTTCGACCTGCGCAAGGGTGCCGACTACCCGGACGACTCCTACCCCGGCGAGACCCATGTCACGGACATCGCCGACGACAGGTGCTACCCGCTCCTGGACCGTTATGCGATGGACCCCTGGGCCGTTCCCGAGGACGTCGACGTGTACTACTTCACCCCGACCGAGGAGTCCTGGGACGTCGGCGACCGCGGGATCACCTGCTTCTTCGGCAACACGGACGAGGACGCCACGCTGACCGGCTCGCTGCGCAACGACGCCTCGATGCTCGACGCCGACCAGGAGGCCTTCCTGAAGGCGGGCCGCGCCCTGGACGCCGCGCTCGCGCAGGAGCCCCTGGACTACCCCGAGAAGGACCTGAAGAACAACACGGACTGGGCGGGCGACGTCGAGGACGGGCTCGCGGCGCAGGCCGCGGCGCTGCGCGCGCACGAGTGGCCGGCCGCCGCCGAGCGGCCCGTGGCCGCGCTGGTGAAGGACGTGGAGGCCGCCCGCAAGGAGTGGGCGAAGGCCGCCGCGGCCGACGACGCGGACACGTTCTACGCGCACTACGACAGCGGGTACGAGTTCATCGACGACGCCGCCACTGTCACCGCGCGCGAGGCTCTGGGGCTGGCCACCACCCCGCCGTCGTACGACGACTACGGCGACGGTGCGGGCGACGGCGGGCGTGGGGGGAACCTCGATGTGTGAGCGCGGCCGGAGTGGGGAGAAAGTGCCTGCGTAAAGCCCTCCACAACCGCAAGTCATCACATCGAGTGATTCTCTGGCCTTTGCTTGCACGAGACGACCCACGGTTGCCAGGCTGTTGCTGTCTGTACAACCTGATGGGAGCGGCCAGTGACATTCGGTGAGCAGCCGGCGTATCTGCGCGTCGCGGGTGATCTCCGCAAGAAGATCGTCGACGGCTCGCTGCCACCGCACACCCGGCTGCCCTCCCAGGCCAGAATCCGCGAGGAGTACGGCGTCTCGGACACCGTCGCCCTGGAGGCGCGCAAGGTGCTGATGGCCGAGGGGCTCGTCGAGGGCCGGTCCGGCTCGGGGACGTATGTGCGCGAGCGGCCCGTGCCGCGCCGGATCGCCCGCTCCGGGTTCCGCCCGACCGGCGGCGCGACCCCCTTCCGCCAGGAGCAGGCCGACGCGGACACCCGCGGCACCTGGGAGTCCAGCAGCGCACAGGCGGAGGCGAGCGGCGCGGTCGCCGAGCGGCTCGGCATCAAGCCCGGCGACCGCGTGATGTGCACGCGGTACGTGTTCCGGGAGGCCGGCGAGGTGATGATGCTCTCCACCTCCTGGGAGCCGCTCGCCGTGACCGGCCGCACGCCGGTGATGCTGCCCGAGGAGGGGCCGCTCGGCGGGATGGGCGTGGTCGAGCGGATGCGCGCCATCGACGTCATCGTGGACAACGTCACCGAGGAGGTCGGCGCCCGCCCCGGCCTCGCGGAGGAACTCCTCGCGCTGGGCGGGGTCCCCGGCCATGTCGTCCTCGTCGTCCAGCGCACGTACTACGCCTCGGGGCGCCCGGTGGAGACGGCCGACGTGGTCGTCCCGGCGGACCGCTACCGGGTCGCCTACCACCTTCCCGTGAAGTAGCGCACAACCTCTGTCCACCGCCCCCGGACGGCGCTCGGTCGAGCCCGTCCGGGGCGCTGTTGTTTTCCGGTCGTTCTCGCAGGTCGTCCTGGGTGTCTCCGGCATGCCGCCGACCGGTTGCCGTGCACTGTGCGCAGGGCGCGTCCGATGGTGCGCGCCCCCGGGGCTGGCCGGTTGCGTACCTCTTTGTGAAAAGCCGTATTCGCTGCGTGAAGGTTAGGCGTAGGCTCGGGCATATGCGGATTGCGGTTTCGTTAGAAGGCGGGGCGCGGGGCGAAGCGCGGGCGGGAGGGGTGCGATGAACGACGGCGGCACGATCGCTCTTCCCTGGCTCGTCATACGGCAGGACGACAACGGCAATCGCTATCGCGTGGGCAGGTACGCGACCCGCGCCGAGGCGCAGAAGATCGCGGACAGTCTCGACCACCGCGGACACAAGCAGCTGTACTGGGTCGAGCGGATCGGGCAGCACGACGAGGCCACCCGCAACTGACCTGCCCGCCATCCCGCTCCCGTAGGCTCCGGCCCATGACGGAACGGATCGCGGTGGTCGGGGCCGCCCTGCTCGACGACGGCCGCCTGCTCGCCGCGCGCCGCAGCGCGCCCCCCGAACTGGCCGGACGCTGGGAGCTGCCCGGCGGCAAGGTCGAGCCGGGCGAGACGCCCGAGGCGGCTCTCGTGCGCGAGCTGCGCGAGGAACTCGGCGTCGAGGCCGAGGTCGTCGAGCGCGTACCGGGCCGATGGCCGTTGAGGCCGCCGTACGTCCTGTGCGTGTGGACCGCGCGGCTGCGCGCCGGCTCCGCCGCCCCGAAGCCCCTCCAGGACCACGACGAACTGCGCTGGCTCACCCCCGCCGAGATCTGGGACGTGGACTGGCTGGAGCAGGACGTGCCCGCCGTGCGGGAGACGCTCGCGCGCCTGCATGCGGACGCCGGCGCCGGGGCTGACGCGGACACCCTCTGAGCTTCCCGTACGCCGTTTGTGCCACAGTGCGCCCCCGAACGCGGTATCGCGCACCGGATGTCGGGTATGTGCCCATTAACCCCTCGAAACCGGACATGGGGCGATCCGCTTGCCCGGGAAGTGATCGGCGTGATCGACACCGAAGGCGACTGCACCGAATGGACCTTTCCCGCAGACCCCGGCGCGGCCCGCGCCGCGCGCACGGTGGTCCGGGAGCGGCTGCGGGGCTGGGAACTCGAATCCGTCAGTGACATGGCGGCCCTGCTGGTCAGCGAACTCGTGACCAACTCCCTGCGCCATGCGACCGGTCCGATCGGAGTCCGTCTCGTGCGCCCCTCCCGGCAGCGCGGAGTGCTGGTGGAGGTCTCTGACCCGCTGCCCGACCCGCCCCGCGAGCGCGCCGCCCGCCCGGAGGACGAGAGCGGCCGCGGCCTGCAGCTGGTCGCGTCCTCCTCGCGCCGCTGGGGCACCCGCCCCGGGTCCGCGGGCAAGATCGTGTGGTTCGAGCTCGCGGTGCCGGACTGAGGCCTCGCGTGCCGGACTGAGGCATTGAAACCAGGTCTTTCGAGCGGTTTCGGAGCGTATGTCGCCCGAAGTCGTCTGTACGCGCGCCCTCGTACTGTCGACTGGCCGATTCAGGTCGACGATGATCCCCCGCGGACGTGGTTCGACGGCGTGTTCGCTGGTTAGAAGACTGGAAGTGTTGTCACGGACAGGTCCGAAAAGAACCTGGACCGTGCTGTGATCGTGAACACCGTGTCGTGCGGCACCGTAGTGCTGGATACTGCGGGCAGCCGCCCCCGGTGACCGGTGCCGGGCGCGGTGAGCTGGAGGGGACGGTTCGCGTGAGCGAGATACCAGCGAAGGCGACGGAGTCCGAGGACCCGTCGGGCGGAGCGAGGGCGGATGCCTCGGGCACCGCTGCCCACGCGGAGGTGCCGTCCGGCGATCCCCTGTGGCAGATCAGTCCGCCCGGCTCGATGTACGACTACATCCGGGTCGCGTCCTTCTCCATCGGCCCCGACGGTTTCGTGGACCAGTGGAGCCTGCGGGCCGAGGAGATCTTCGGTATCCCGGCCGAGCGCGCCGTGGGCATGGATCCCATCCAGGCCTTCGTCGACCCCGACCTGCGCGAGCGCGGTCAGCGCAAGATGGCCGAGATCCTCGACGGCCGGGAGTGGACCGGGGTGGTCCCCTTCCGGATGCCGGACGCCCCGGCGGGAGAGCGCGGCGAGGAGGGGCTCGCCGAGGTCTATGTCATGCCGACCCGGACCACGGAGGGTGACAAGGCCGCCGTCTGTATCGTCGTCGACGTCCGCACCCTGCGCAGCATCGAGACCGACCTCGCCGCCTCGCAGGCGATATTCGGCCAATCTCCGTTCGGCTTCCTGCTGATCGACGCCGACCTGCGGGTGCGCCGCGCCAACCAGCGGTTCGCCTCCATCTTCGGCGGCAGCCCCGACGACCACCGCGGCCAGGGCGTCCACGACTACCTGCCGCGCGGCGAGGCCGACCGGGTCTCCGCGACCCTGCGGCGCGTCCTGGAGACCGGCGACTCCATCACGGACATGCACGTCACGGGCTTCGTACCGGGCTCCGAGGAACGCCGGCACTGGTCCATCAACCTCTACCGCGTACACAGCGGCAGCGGCCGCCCGATCGGCATCGCCTGGCTCGGCACCGACATCACCTCCCGCCGCGCCGCCGCCCGCGAGGCCGCCGCCGCCCGCCGCAACCTCGCCCTGCTGAACGAGGCCGGCGCCCGGATCGGCAACTCCCTCGACCTGGAGACCACCGCCCGCGAACTCCTCGACGTCGTCGTACCGGGGTTCTGCGACCTCGCCACCGTCGACCTCTACCAGGGCCTGCTGGCCGGCGACGAGACCCCGCCCGGCCTCGCCGACGGCAGCGCCGAACTGCGCCGCGTCGCCTTCGCCAGCGCCGTGTCCGACGTGCCCTTCGCGGGCGCCGACCAGCCCGTCGCGGTCGGCGCGGTCCACCACTACCCCTTCAACTCCCCGTGCGCGGACGCCCTGCGCACCGCCCGCCCCGTACACATCCCGGGCGAGGACGGCGGCCTGGTGCAGTCCACGCTCGCCGTCCCGATGGTCGCCCACGACACGGTCGTGGGACTGGCGCAGTTCTCCCGGACGAAGGGCAGCGAGCCGTTCGGCGACCGGGACCGGGACCTGGCGGTGGAGCTGGCGGCACGGGCCGCCGTCTGTATCGACAACGCCCGCCTGTACCGCCGCGAGCACGAGCGGGCGCTGATCCTGCAACGGTCCCTGCTGCCGCCCGGCGATCCGGTCGCCTCCGGCCTGGACATCGCCTGCCGCTATCTGCCCGGCAACGCCTCCACCGGCCGCCCCAGCGAGGTCGGCGGCGACTGGTTCGACGTCATCGAACTCCCGGGCCACCGAACGGCCCTGGTGGTCGGCGACGTGATGGGCCGCGGGCTGCGCGCGGCGGTGGCCATGGGCGAACTGCGCACCGCCGTACGGACCCTGGCCCTCCTCGACCTCGAACCCGCCGAAGTGCTCTCGGCGTTGGACGAGATCGCCCGCGGACTCGGCACCCCCGGCGGGGTCCAGCAGGCCACCCGGGCCGCCCGCCGCCCCCGCGAGGCCGACCTCTCCGAGGTGTACCTCGCGACCTGCGTCTACGCGGTCTACGACTCCGTCACCCGCCGCTGCACCTTCGCCAACGCCGGTCATCTGCCCCCCGTCCTCGTCGAACCGGGCGAGGCCGCGCTGATGCTCGACGTGCCGCCCGGGATGCCGCTCGGCGTCGGCGGCGAGCCCTTCGAGGAGGTGGAGGTCGAACTGCCCGAGGGCGCCCTGCTGGCGCTCTACACGGACGGCCTGGTCGAATCCCGCGACCACCCCCTCGACGAGGGCCTCCAGGCGTTCGTGGGCGCGCTGACCGACCCGACGCGCCCGCTGGAGGACGTCTGCGACCACGTCCTGCGGACCCTCGACACCCACCACGGCGAGGACGACATCGCGCTGCTGATGGCCCGCGTCCAGGGACTGCCCACCGAGTCCGTCGGCGACTGGACGCTGCCGCGCGAGCCGCGCAGTGTCGGCCGCGCCCGCGAGTACGCGCGCGGCCAGCTGCTCAGCTGGGACCTGGAGCCCCTGGTGGACACCACGGAACTCCTCGTCAGCGAGCTGGTCACCAACGCGCTGCGCTACGGCGAGGGCGAGATCCGGCTGCGCCTGCTCCTCGACCGCACCCTGGTGTGCGAGGTCTGGGACGCCGGCCTGGTCCAGCCCCGGCGCAGGCGCGCCCGTGACACCGACGAGGGCGGCCGCGGCCTCCAGCTCGTCGGCCTGCTCTCCGCCGCCTGGGGCTCGCGCCGCACCCCCCGGGGCAAGACGGTGTGGTTCGAACTCCCGCTCCCGGACGGCGAGACGGGCCTCATGGACCCGGCGGAGGCTCTGCTCAGCCTGTTCTGAGCCGTCCGGCGACGGCGTACGACCGCGTACCGCGTTCCGGGCGAGCGTGGTCGGCTGTACGGCGTTCCGGGCGTCCTTGGGCGGGCTGTACGAGCTGTACGGGCGTTCCGAGCGGCCGCGTACGGGGACACTGCGCCATCGGTCGGCCGTACCGGCGTTCCCGGCGTCCAGGGGCGGTCGTGCGGGCGGCGCGGGCCGGCGCACAGGCGTCCCGGACGGTTCCCCGCGGTCAGGTGGGCGCCGGTCCCCTGCGGTCGCGGGTGCGGGGGCCGCCGAAGCTCGGGGGCGTGCCGTCCTGCGCGGCGCCGGGCGACAGCAGGCCGCCGAGCACCGCCCCGGCGAGGCCGCTCTCGTGGGCGGTGGGCCCGTCGTGCGGGTTGCCGTGGGTGCGTACGTCCAGCTCGGCCAGCTCGCGGGCCTGCGTGGCCAGGTCGCCGCAGGCCAGGACATCCGTCAGGACGTCCGCCGGGACACTCACCGAGACGTCCGCCGGGACGCCGACGGGGACGTCGGCCGGGATGTCCGCCGGGACCGCCGCCGGGACGCCCGCCGCACCGTCCTGCGGGGCGCGGCCGTCTGCCCGGCCGTCCATCCGGGCCAGGCAGCGTTCCGCCGCCGCCAGCCGGGTACGGGCCTCGGCGCCCACCACCCCCCGGTGCGTCGCGACGAACCCGCCCGCGCCCGCGACGTCGGACCGGGCGACGAGCGACGCGGCGGCCGCCAGTACCCCGCCCCGCCCGGTGTCCAGCGGCGCGGTCGCCCGGACGACCCGGCGCAGCAGGCCCAGCGGATCGTGCGGACGCGGTGCGGTCACCTCCTGGCGTACGGAGTCCAGCACCGCGTCCGCGTGCAGCAGCCGTGACCGCAGCTCGCCCGAGGGCACCGCGGGCCGCGCCGCGGGACCGGCCGCCCGTACGCTCGCGAGCTGGGCCTCCGCCCCGGTGAGCGCGGCCGGAAGCCACCGCGCGGCCGTCGTCAGCGCCGTGGCGAGGCGGTGCACCTCGTCCACGAACACCGCCGCCTGGGCCACCCCGCCCTCGGCGGCCCGCAGATGCAGGGCGGCCCGGCCGGGCTCGCCGCGATCGGCGGTCTGGCGGGCCCGGTTGAGCCGGGAGGTGGCGAACACCAGCCGGTCCTTGGCCTGTTCGACGTACCCCGTGACCCCGGCGCTCGCCGCGGGCCCGTACCGGGCGGTCAGCTCGGCGAGGGTCGCCTGCGCCGCCCCGGTCCGTCCGGCCAGCTGCCGGAACCGCGCCTCCGCCGCCTCCAGCGCCGCGCCGGCACCGAACTCAGGACCGCGCAGCCGGTCGAGTCCCGCCGCCTCCGCGTCCAGCCGCCGCCCCGCCTCCGCGCACCGGCCGTCGATGCCCGCGAGCGTGTGCCGCCGGGCCGTCTCCTCCGCCGGTACGCCCTCGTCGTAGCGCTGCCGCATCGCGAAGGCGGCGGCCAGTTCGGCCTCCGCCTCCCGCACCGCCCGCGCGTACGGCGCCGCGGGCCCGGGCCCGGACAGGGCCGCCGCGCAGGCGAGTTCCTCCCGGCTGGTGCGTATGCAGTCGTCCGCCTCGACCAGCAAGGCCTGCGTCCGCCGGTCCAGTTCGGCCAGCGGTTCGACGGCGGGCGCGGTGGAAGGCCCGCCGGGGGTCGTGCGGGTCCGGGCCCGCCGGGTGCGCCGTACGTAGCCGTAGCCCGCGACCACGCCTGCCGCGCCCACCGCCGCGAGCGGCAGGACGAGATCGACGGCGGACGCCTGTGCCGCCTGGGCCGCGACCGGGGTGCAGGTGGGCCGAGGGCCGGTGATCGCAACCGGCGGGTCGTGCTGCGTCGTCATCCCTGGCAACACCAGCCACACGAGCCCGAGGACCCCGCCCAGCGCGGCATGTGCCACCTGCACGGGTATGTGCGAGGTCGCACGCCGTGGCCGGCCCCGGAACAAGGATGACGTCACATTTGGGAGCGTATGGCCGCCCATGCGGGCACGCGAGCGGTGTGCGTCCGGGACGGGGCACCAGGGGCGGGCCGAGACACGAGGGGTACATGGGATGGACCACGCAGACACGGACCCGGACGCGAACACGAACCCGGCCGCGAACCCGGCCCCGGCCCCGGACAAGGACACGGCCCCGGACGCGGCCCGGCGTCAGGGCGCAGCCCCGCATCCGGACGCGGAGGCAGCCCGGACCCCGGCCCCGGACGCAGACCCGGGCATGGCCGCGAACCCGGACCCGGCCCCGGAGGCGGACGCAGCCCCGGACGTCGAGGCAGCCCCGGACCCGGCCCCGCACACAGACCCCGACGCCCCCACCCCCGAAACCCCCGACTCCGACTCCGCCCCCGACCCCGCCAGGGGCCGTCCCCGTCGGCTTGCGCGCCGGGCGAGGCGGGTCGCCCTCGGGCTCGTCCTGGCCCTGCTGCTGCCCCTGCTCGCCGCCGAGACCGCCCTGCGGGTGAACTACGCGGGCGACCCCGCCGACGGCACGTACACCCGGGGACGGGACGCGATCTGGCTCGGTCACGCCTGGGTCGACGGGCGCAAGCGCGACGCCGACATCACAGCCCTGGCCCACCGTCTCGACGGCAGCGGCATCCGCGATCTCTATGTCCACGCGGGCCCGCTGGAGCACGACGGGACGCTGCCCAAGTCGGCGTACAAGCAGGCGGGTTGGCTGATATCGGCCGTGCACCGCGAGCTGCCGGGCGTCCGGGTGCAGGCCTGGCTGGGCGACAAGCTGGCCACCGAGGAGCCGGACGGCATGCACCTGGAGCGCACCGCGACCCGCGCGGCGGTCGTCCGCTCCACCCGCGAGGTCCTCGCCGCGGGCTTCGACGGCGTCCACTTCGACCTGGAGCCCCTGCACTCGGGCGACGGCCACTACCTCTCCCTCCTCGACTCCCTGCACAAGGTCACCGCGGCCGCCGGTGTCCCCCTCTCCGTCGCCTCCCACCAGATCGACCCGCTCCCCGCGTTCCACTCCTTCTGGGGAACCGTCGCCGGGCACCCGAAGTGGTGGTCGCAGGAGTTCTTCGGGCAGGTCGCGCGCCGGGTCGACCAGATCGCCGTGATGTCGTACGACACCATGCAGCCGCTGCCGAGCACCTACGGCGGCTATGTCGCCCAGCAGACCGCCCTCGCCCTGGAGGTCACCCCGCCCACCACCGACCTGCTGATGGGGCTGCCGTTCTTCCACGAGAACCGGTTCGGGCACTGGGCACACGCCGAGACCGTCCCCGCCGCCGTCCGGGGGGTCCGCCTGGGCCTGTCCCGCACCGACGCGGACCGCGCCGCCTTCGGGGTCGCCCTGTACGTGGACTTCGCGGCGACGGAGGACGACTGGACGGCGTACCGCACGGACTGGGTCGGCTGACCAGCCTCTTTCCACCCGCTCCCGGCCATGCGATCATCAACGCCGTGCACATGCTGATGTACGTCGCTGCAGTGATCATCGCCGTGCTGCTGGGGGCCTTCGGTATCGCCGGCGCGGCGACCGGCTGGGTCCCGCCGTGGACCCGCGGCGAGGTCCTGCGGCCGCGGCTGCTGGGCTGGGCGACGTTGCTTGCCGCGGTCGGGTTCAGTCTGTTCATGTTCCTGGGCCCGCTCGGCGGCTCCTACGGCCCGCTGCCGTGGATGGGCTGGGCCGCCTTCATGGTCGGGCTGTTCCTCCAGTCGCGTGCCCGGCGCCCCAGCATCATCCCCTTCGGCAACTGGCAGCGGTCCTAGTTCGACCGCCGCCCGATCTTCGACCCCAGCCACACCAGCGGGTCGTATTTGCGGTCGACCGCCCGTTCCTTCAGCGGGATCAGCGCGTTGTCCGTGATCTTGATGCCCTCGGGGCACACCTCCGTACAGCACTTGGTGATGTTGCAGTAGCCGAGGCCGTGTTCGTCCTGGGCCGTACGGCTGCGGTCCAGGCCGGTCTCGGCCGCCGCGTCCAGCGGGTGCATGTCCAGCTCCGCGACCCGCATCAGGAAACGCGGCCCGGCGAAGGCCGGCTTGTTCTCCTCGTGGTCACGCACGACATGGCAGGTGTCCTGGCACAGGAAGCACTCGATGCACTTGCGGAACTCCTGCGAGCGGTCCACGTCCTCCTGCTGCATCCGGTACTCGCCGGGGCCGAGCCCGGCCGGCGGCACGAAGGCCGGAACCTCCCTGGCCTTGGTGTAGTTGAAGCCGACGTCCGTCACCAGGTCGCGGACCACCGGGAAGGCGCGCAGCGGGGTGACGGTGATCGTCTCGTCCCGGGTGAACACCGACATGCGGGTCATGCACATCAGCCGGGGACGGCCGTTGATCTCCGCCGAGCACGAACCGCACTTGCCCGCCTTGCAGTTCCAGCGGACGGCGAGGTCGGGGGCCTGGGTGGCCTGGAGCCGGTGGATGATGTCGAGGACGACCTCGCCGTCGTGCACCTCGACCCCGAAGTCCTCCAGACCGCCGCCCTCGGCGTCCCCGCGCCACACCTTGAAGCGGGCCTCGTAGCTGCTCACTCGTAGAGCTCCTCTTCGGCGAGGTACTTGACCAGCTCCTCCTTGTCGAAGAGGGCGAGCAGGTCCGGTCGGATGGGATCGGTGTTCTCGCGGGTGAGGGAGATCTGCCCGCCGTCCGGGTCGGGTGCCGCCGGCTCCCCGGCCGGATCGGCCAGCCGGCAGACCAGGTTGGCGCGGCGCCACCTGCGGTCCATCGTCGGATGGTCCTCGCGGGTGTGCCCGCCGCGCGACTCGGTGCGCTCCAGCGCGGCCCGCGCCACACACTCGCTGACCAGCAGCATGTTCCGCAGGTCCAGGGCGAGATGCCAGCCGGGGTTGAACTGCCGGTGGCCCTCGACCCCGGCCCGCCGGGCCCGTACCCGCAGCTCGGCCAGTTTCTCCAGGGCCTGCTCCATCTCGGCCTCGCGGCGGATGATGCCGACCAGGTCGTTCATCGTCTGCTGGAGTTCCTGGTGCAGGGTGTACGGGTTCTCCGGCGGATGCCCCTCCCGCTCGCCCGGCTCCTGTCCCTCCGCCGAGAACGGCCGCAGCGCCTCCGCCGCCGCCCGGTCGACCTCGGCCTCGTCCACCGCAGGGCGCCCGTCGCCGAGACCGGCCGCGTGCTCGGCGGCGTGCAGGCCCGCCCGGCGTCCGAACACCAGCAGGTCGGAAAGGGAGTTGCCGCCGAGCCGGTTGGAGCCGTGCATCCCGCCCGCGACCTCACCGGCCGCGTACAGCCCCGGCACACCGCGGGCGGCGGCCGTGTCCGAGTCGACCGCGATGCCGCCCATCACGTAGTGACAGGTGGGCCCGACCTCCATCGCCTCGGCCGTGATGTCGACGTCGGCCAGCTCCTTGAACTGGTGGTACATCGAGGGCAGCCGGCGCCGGATCACCTCGGCGGGCATCCGCGTCGACACGTCCAGGAACACCCCGCCGTGCGGGGAGCCGCGGCCCGCCTTCACCTCGGAGTTGATGGCGCGGGCGACCTCGTCGCGGGGGAGCAGTTCGGGCGGACGCCGGTTGTGGTCCGGGTCCTCGTACCAGCGGTCGCCCTCCTCCTCGGACTGGGCGTACTTCTCCTTGAAGACGTCGGGGATGTAGTCGAACATGAACCGCTTGCCCTCGGAGTTCCTGAGGACCCCGCCGTCGCCGCGCACCGACTCCGTGACGAGGATGCCCTTCACCGACGGCGGCCAGACCATGCCGGTCGGGTGGAACTGCACGAACTCCATGTTCAGCAGCGGCGCCCCGGCCAGCAGGGCCAGCGCGTGCCCGTCGCCGGTGTACTCCCACGAGTTCGACGTCACCTTGAACGACTTGCCGATCCCGCCGGTCGCGATCACCACCGAGGGGGCCTGGAGGACGAAGAAGCGGCCCGACTCGCGTTCGTAGGCGAACACCCCCGAGACCCGGCCCCCGGCGTCCTTCAGGACCCGGGTGACCGTGCACTCCTGGTAGATCTTGAGGCGGCTCTCGTAGTCGCCCGTCTCGCGGTGGTCCTCCTGCTGGAGGGCGACGATCTTCTGTTGGAGCGTGCGGATCAGCTCGAGACCCGTACGGTCGCCGACGTGGGCCAGGCGCGGGTACTCGTGGCCGCCGAAGTTGCGCTGCGAGATCCGGCCGTCCTTCGTACGGTCGAACAGCGCGCCCCAGGTCTCCAGCTCCCACACCCGGTCCGGCGCCTCGCGCGCGTGCAGTTCGGCCATCCGCCACTGGTTGAGGAACTTGCCGCCGCGCATGGTGTCGCGGAAGTGGACCTGCCAGTTGTCGTGCTCGTTGGCGTTGGCCATGGCCGCGGCGATACCGCCCTCGGCCATCACCGTGTGCGCCTTGCCGAACAGCGACTTGCAGATGACGGCGGTGCGGGCGCCGCGCTCACGCGCCTCGATCGCGGCGCGCAGACCGGCGCCGCCGGCCCCGACCACGACGACGTCCCACTCCTGCCGGTCGACCACGGACATCAATAGGCCCCACTCGTTAGTAGAAGCGCGGATCGGTAGAAGCGCGGAACGTCAGAAGAAGCGGGGGTCGTCGAAGACCCCGGACGCGACGAGGTACACGTAGAAGTCGGCGAGCGCCACGCTCACCAGCGACGACCACGCCAGCAGCATGTGACGTGCGTTGAGCCGCCCGACGAACTGCCACATCCGGTAGCGCACCGGATGCCGGGAGAAGTGCTTGAGCTTGCCCCCGACGATGTGCCGGCAGGAGTGGCAGGAGACGGTGTACGCCCAGATCAGCGTGATGTTGACCAGGAAGACCAGGGTGCCCAGGCCCATGTGGCCCCAGCGGTAGTGCTCGTCGCGGAAGGAGAGCACGGTGTCGTAGGTCAGGATCCCGGCCACGACGATCGCGGCGTAGAAGAAGTACCGGTGGATGTTCTGGAGGATCAGCGGGAAGCGGCTCTCACCGGTGTACGTGCGGTGCGGCTCGGCGACCGCGCAGGCCGGCGGCGAGGCCCAGAAGCTGCGGTAGTAGGCCTTGCGGTAGTAGTAGCAGGTCAGCCGGAAGCCCAGCGGGAAGATCAGGATGATGATCGCCGGGGAGAGGGCCCACCAGCTGCCGAACAGGTCGGCGTTGGGACCCGCGTGCATGGTCCGGCAGTTCTCCGCCAGGCACGGCGAGTAGAACGGCGAGACGTACGGTGCCGCGTAGTAGTGGGCGTTCGAGAAGGCCCGCCAGGTCGAGTACACGATGAACGCGAGCAGCCCGGCGGCGGTGGCGGCCGGGGCCAGCCACCACCGGTCGGTCCGCAGGTGCGGGGCGTCGATCGCGGCGCGCGTCGCGGACCGGACGCCGCCGCTGTTCGGATGAGGTTCCGTACCAGTGGCCAACTTGAGGACTCCCGGTCGGTTCGGGGGGCGGGTCCGGTCGGGGGACGCGCCGGTTCAGGGGGCGTGCCCGTGCGCGGGGCGCCCCGGGTCAGGGGGCGTGCCGGTCGCGGGCGCCGAGGCCCTCGTCGTCCGTGTCCGTCCACAGGGTGATGTCGTAGGGCGTGTCGGAGATGGTGACCAGCTCCGGCGCGCGGGGGACGGGCTGCGCCGCCGAGGTGCGCAGCAGCTCGACGCTCTCGCGCAGATGGTCGGTGTCCGCGCGGACGCGGCGCATCTCCAGCCCGCCGGTGCCGAGCTGTCGTTCCAGGCGGCCCACCGACCGCGACAGATCGTCGAGGCTGCGCTGGACCGATATCAGGTCGTCGTGCACGGACATGACGTGACCTCACTTCCAGGGGCCGGGTGGCCGCGGGTGGTGACGTTCATGCGCCTGCGAGTGTTGCGCGTCACACCTGCCGGTGTGAAGGCGTGTGCAGCGATTGGCGGATTGCACGCCTCCCGCGCACACCCGGATGCGCTCCCTTTGCGCTCCGTAATGGCCGGGGTTCGCACGGTTGCGCCGCTCGGGTGGGGTTCCGAGCCGCCGCCGCCGTGTCGCCCCGGACCGCTGAACCCTTTCCTCTTCAGTGGGTCCATAGATCTGATCAACTCCAAAATACCGCCAGATGTGATCAAACCCCACTTGTGCCACGGGTGGGAGCGGCTCCCCGGAGGTACCCAGAGATGTCCTACGACGGCCTCGGACCGCGCGCTGTCAAGCGCTCGGTCGCCTTCCTCACCGCGGGCGTGCTCGCGGTGCCCCTGCTCGCCGCGTGCAGCTCAGAGGAAGAGGTCAGCAAGCCGCTGGCCGGGCAGGACATCGCGGCGGCCGCGCGCCCCCTGGTCGCCGACGGCGGCACCCTGCACTGGGCCGTGGACACCGTGCCGGAGACGCTCAACGCCTTCCAGTCGGACGCCGACGCCACCACCACCCGGGTCGCCCAGGCCGTCCTGCCGTCGATGTTCCGGCTGGACGCCAACGGGCGCCCGCAGCGCAACCCGGACTTCCTGGAGTCCGCCAAGGTCGTCGAGACCGAGCCGAAACAGGTCGTGCTGTACCGGCTGAACCAGCAGGCCGTGTGGAGCGACGGCCGGGAGATCGGCGCCGCCGACTTCGCCGCCCAGTGGCGCGCCCTGTCCGGCAAGGACAGCGCGTACTGGACCGCGCGCAACGCCGGCTACGACCGCATCGAGAAGATCGAGCGCGGCGACAACGACCTGGAGGTCCGGGTCACCTTCGCCCGGCCGTACGCCGACTGGCAGTCGCTGTTCGCGCCGCTGTACCCGAAGGACGTCATGGGCACGCCGGACGCCTTCAACGACGGGGCCCGGCGCAAGCTGAGCGTCACCGCCGGGCCGTTCGCCGTCCAGCAGGTCGACCACAAGAACGCCAGGGTCACCCTGGTCCGCAATCCGCGCTGGTGGGGCCACCCGGCCAAGCTGTCCGAGATCGTGCTGGCCGCCGTACCGCGCGACGAGCGCGCCGCCGCCCTTGCCACCGGCGTGCTCGACCTGGCCGACATCGCCCCCGACGACGTACGGCGCATCACGCTCGCCTCGCAGACGGGCGCCGACAGCCCGTTCCAGGGCCCGGCGGCCGGCCGGACCGCGGCCAAGGCGCTGCGCTCCTGGGCACTGCTGCACGGCTCCGACCAGGCGGCCGCCGACCGCGAGCTGCACGCCCGCCGGAAGCTGACCGGGGCGATGGCCCGGTGGCGGGCCCAGCAGGACGCGCTCGGCGGGATCGAGATCCGCAAGTCCCTGGAACCGGCCTACACCCAGCTCGCCCTCAACGGCGCCGGCGGTCCCCTCGCCGACGAGCGGGTGCGCCGGGCCGTCGCCCGTGCCATCGACCGGCAGGAGCTGGCGAAACTCGTCCTCAAGCCGCTGGGCCTGCCCGTCGCCCCGGTCGGCAGCCACCTCGCCCTCTCGGGCCAGGACGCCTACGCCGACAGCAGCGGCGCGCTCGGCGGCCAGGACACCCAGGAGGCGCAGGCGCTGCTCGCGGACGCGGGCTGGGTGCCCGGCGGCCCGCTCAAGCCGCAGCCGGCCGAGAAGGCGGCCGGGGCCGAGGGGAAGAAGCCCGAGGGGCACAAGAGCGAGGGGAAGAAGGCCGAAGGGAAGAAGGCCGGGAGCAAGATGCCCGAGCCCGAGTCCACGGGCGGCAGCGAGGGCGCGTACATCGTCGGCGAGGACAACAAGCCGCACCGCGTGGCCGGGCGGGACGAGGAGCGCGACACGGGCGACGCGGGGCCCCGGCCGCTCGCGCAGGACGGCAAGCAGTACACCGACAACCATCTGCGCCAGGGCGGCGCGCCGGGCGCGTACGCCCCCAAGGGCACCGCCGCCCCGGCGGGTGCCCTGGCGGGGGCGCTGGCCAAGGACGGCAAGCCGCTCACGCTCCGCTTCGTGCTCCCGTCCGGGGCGGGCTCGGAGCCGCTGTGGAACGTCGCCGATCACATCTCCCGCATGCTGGAGCGGGTCGGCATCCGCACCGAGGTGTCCAAGGTCGCCGACGAGAGCTACTTCAAGGACCACATCGCCTCCGGCGAGTACGACCTGGCCCTGTACTCCTGGCCGGCCAGCGCCTTCCCCGCCACCGACGCCCGCCCCATCTACGCCAAGCCGGTGCCGGCCGCGGACGGCTCCCTGAGCGTCGAGCAGAACTACACACGGGTCGGCACCGACCAGGTGGACCAGCTCTTCGACCAGGCGATCGCGACCCTGGACCAGGACGAGGAACGCTCACTGATCCGCAAGGCGGACGCGCGGATCTGGGCGGCGGCCGGATCCATCCCGCTGTACCAGCGCCCCCAGCTCACCGCGGTGCGCAAGGACCTCGTCAACGCGGGCGCCTTCGGTTTCCAGACCCCGGTCTACGAGGACATGGGCTTCCTGAAGAAGGGCGTGACCCGCCCGTCCGCGAGCCCGTCCGGCGACTAGGGCCTGTCCGGCGGATCAAGTCGCAGGAGAGCAGCGGTGCCGTGCCGGACCCCGCGTCTGCGGCATGATCCGCCGGACAGGCCCTAGACGCCTCCGGCGGGCCCGCAGGGCCCCTCTTTGCCCGTGGAAAGCGGGGCTGAGCTGGGCGGATATGCCCTGGCGCGCCCCAACCGCCGCAGCCCCGTACCATGGGGTGAGGCCGTGGCATGTCAAGCCCGGCAGGGCCCGCGTAACACTGACGTACGCGCAGGCCGTCCTCACCACTCCGGGAGTACGCCACACCATGGCAACGCGCCACGACATCCGCAACGTCGCCATCGTCGCCCACGTCGACCACGGCAAGACGACCATCGTCGACGGAATGCTGAAGCAGGCCGGTGCCTTCGCCGCCCACCAGCTCGACTCGGTCGACGACCGCATGATGGACTCGAACGACCTGGAGCGTGAGAAGGGCATCACGATCCTCGCCAAGAACACGGCGGTGAAGTACCACCCCAAGGACGGCGGCGAGCCGATCACCATCAACATCATCGACACCCCCGGCCACGCCGACTTCGGTGGCGAGGTCGAGCGCGGTCTGTCGATGGTCGACGGTGTCGTCCTTCTCGTCGACGCCTCCGAGGGCCCGCTGCCGCAGACCCGCTTCGTGCTGCGCAAGGCGCTCCAGCAGCGGCTGCCCGTCATCCTGTGCATCAACAAGACGGACCGCCCGGACTCCCGGATCGACGAGGTCGTCAACGAGACCTACGACCTGTTCCTCGACCTGGACGCGGACGAGGAGCAGATCGAGTTCCCGATCGTGTACGCCTGCGGCCGTGACGGCATCGCGTCGCTGACCAAGCCGGAGAACGGCACGGTCCCGGCCGACTCGACCAGCCTGGAGCCGTTCTTCTCCACCATCCTGGAGCACATCCCGGCCCCGACCTACGACGAGGAGGCCCCGCTCCAGGCCCACGTCACCAACCTGGACGCCGACAACTTCCTCGGCCGTATCGCGCTGCTGCGCGTCGAGCAGGGCGAGCTGCGCAAGGGCCAGACCGTCACGTGGATCAAGCGTGACGGCAGCATGTCCAACGTCCGCATCACCGAGCTGCTGATGACCGAGGCGCTCACCCGCAAGCCCGCCGAGGTGGCCGGCCCCGGTGACATCTGCGCCGTCGCCGGTATCTCGGACATCATGATCGGTGAGACCCTCGCCGACACCGAGAACCCGATCCCGCTGCCGCTGATCACGGTGGACGAGCCGGCGATCTCGATGACCATCGGTACCAACACCTCGCCGCTGGTCGGCCGCGGCGGCACCGGCAAGGGCGCGGACGCGAAGGCGGCCGTCAAGGACCGCAAGGTCACCGCCCGCCAGGTCAAGGACCGCCTCGACCGCGAGCTGATCGGCAACGTCTCCCTCCGGGTGCTCGACACCGAGCGCCCCGACGCCTGGGAGGTGCAGGGCCGCGGTGAGCTGGCGCTCGCCATCCTGGTCGAGCAGATGCGCCGCGAGGGCTTCGAGCTGACCATCGGCAAGCCCCAGGTCGTCACCAAGGACGTCGACGGCAAGACCTACGAGCCGGTCGAGCGCATGACGATCGACGTGCCCGAGGAGCACATGGGTGCCGTCACCCAGCTCATGGGCGTCCGCAAGGGCCGGATGGACAACATGTCCAACCACGGCTCCGGCTGGGTCCGCATGGAGTTCGTGGTGCCCTCCCGCGGTCTGATCGGCTTCCGTACCGAGTTCCTGACCCAGACCCGCGGTACGGGTATCGGACACTCCATCCACGAGGGCTTCGAGCCCTGGTTCGGCCCGCTCCACACCCGCAACAACGGCTCCCTGGTCGCCGACCGCGCCGGCGCGGTCACCGCGTTCGCGATGACCAACCTCCAGGAGCGCGGCGTGCTGTTCACGGACCCGGGCACCGAGGTGTACGAGGGCATGATCGTCGGTGAGAACTCCCGCTCCGACGACATGGACGTGAACATCACCAAGGAGAAGAAGCTCACGAACATGCGGTCGTCCTCGGCCGACTCGTTCGAGGCGATCGTCCCGCCGCGCAAGCTCTCCCTGGAGCAGTCGCTGGAGTTCTGCCGCGACGACGAGTGCGTCGAGGTGACCCCGGAGGCCGTCCGCATCCGCAAGGTCGTCCTCGACCAGCGCGACCGTGCCCGCACCGCGAGCCGCGCCAAGCACGGCTGACACCCCCGGCAGACGCCCTGAAGGCCCGGCTCTCCGCACGTCGGAGGGCCGGGCCTTCGACGTGTACGGGGTGTGTACGAGGTGCGCGCACAGGCGCGTGCAGAGGCGCGTGTGCGGGTTATGTGAGGGAAGTGTGAGGGAAGCGTGCAGGGCGCGATAGGAGCGCATTGTGATGCCGTGTGCCCTGTGTTCGGTTATCGGAGATTCAGCTGTCAAGTTTCGGACATGTAAACAAAAATAAGGTCGCTTATGTCCGAAATGGCAGATCGCCATCTCGCATGTCAAGCGCGCACAGGTGTCAATCGTCGCAATTTTTGCTCAAAATATTGACGATAGGGAGATCCCTACGTCTTCTTCCCTTGACGCGCGTTGAGCTCCTTGGCGAAAGTTCCCCCAAACCACAGAACCTGCCGGTATCTGTGCTGCGCTCAGCTCTCCAACCCCCCGGGGGAAAGACACACATGACCAGTCCAGTCGCCTTGGACCCGGAGCTCGACGAGTCGAAGCCCGGGGCCGACAAGGGTGAGCAGAAGCTCGAGGGTCGTTCCCCCGGCCAGTTGATGTGGCAGCGCTTCAAGCGTGACCGTACCGGCGTCATCTGTGCGTTGGTAGTGATTTTCTACTTCGTCGTCGCCCTGCTGGCGCCGGTGCTCACCAAGCTGAGCGGGACCGACCCGTACACGCTGTACGGCCAGGACCCGACCTACAACGACACCCCCGTCCTGGACGAGTTCGGCCTTCCGCTGGGCTGGTTCGGCGGGCTCTCCGGGACGCACTGGTTCGGAGTCGAGCCGCAGTACGGACGCGACGTGTTCGCCATGCTGGTGTACGGCATGCGGACCTCGCTGTTCATGGCCGTCGCCGTCACCGTCCTGCTGATGGTCACGGGTATCGTCATCGGCCTGATCGGCGGCTACTTCGGTGGTCGGACCGACTACTGGATCGGCCGCGTCACGGACTTCTTCCTGTCCTTCCCGCAGCAGCTGTTCTTCATCGCGTTCATGCCTGTGGTCACTGCCTTCTTCGTCGACCCGCGTGAGGAGACCCCCACATACTTCCGCGCGCTGGCGATGCTGATCGTGCTGTGGCTGCTGGGCTGGATGGGTATGGCGCGCCTGGTGCGTTCGACCGTACTGTCTCTGCGTGAGCGCGAGTTCGTCGAGGCCGCCAAGGTCTCCGGCGCCTCGCCGGGCCGGATCGTCCGCAAGGAGATCCTGCCCAACGTGGTGACGCCCATCCTGGTGCAGTTCACGTACCAGCTGCCCAGCACCATTCTCACCATTGCCTTCCTCTCCTTCGCCGGAGTCGGCTTCGTCGAGCCGACCCCGGACTGGGGACGACTGTTCGCGGCGGGCTCGCAGTACGCCCAGCAGGACCCGGCGTTCATCTTCTTCCCGGGTGTGGCACTGGTGATCTTCGTCCTGGCCTTCAACCTCCTCGGAGACTCGGTCCGGGACGCCTTCGACCCCAAGTCAGGGCGGTAGCTCGTCCATTGGTGGGGGGTGACTGCCGCCCCCGCGTCGGCCTACCAGCCGCGTCAGGCAGTACTCATGGATAACAACCGACAGGTAGGTGCTTACGCCAACATGAAGTCGTTCACTTCGCGCAGAGCGCGCGCCATCGTGGTCGCCATCGCGGCCGGTTCCCTCGCGCTCACCGGATGCTCGGAGAACAAGGGCAGCAAGTCCGGGGCCGACTCCAAGAAGGACCAGAAAGAGGCGTCGGTTCAGTCGAAGCCGGTCACCTACATCGACGCGGCCGGCTCCACCGGCCCCGCCGCCGAGGTCCCCGGCGCCAAGAGCGGCGGCACCGTCCAGGTCTACCAGGAGGCGGGTCTCTCCCACCTCGACCCGGGCCAGATCTACGTCTCCGACGCCGGTCAGGTCGCCAACCTCCTCTTCCGTCGCCTGACGCAGTTCCAGGAGGACGACAAGGGCAACGTCTCGGTCGCGGGTGACCTCGCCACCGACTCGGGCAAGTCCTCCGACGGCGGCAAGACCTGGACCTTCACCCTGAAGGACGGCATCAAGGACGCCAACGGCACGGCGATCACGTCCGCGGACGTCCGCCACACCGTCGAGCGTCAGTTCGCGAAGTTCATCTTCGACGGCCCGCCCTACCTGCAGACCTGGCTCGCGGGCCAGAAGTACGCCGACGACTACCGCAAGCTGCTGCCCGGCGGCGGCTTCGACGGCAAGCACCTGCCGGCCTCGGTCCTGGACACCCCGGACGCCAAGACCGTCATCTTCCACTTCGACACCGCGCGCCCCGACCTGCCGCAGACGCTGGCCATGGCGGGCTACGCCGTCGTCCCGGCGAAGACGGACACCAAGGAGTCCTACGACAAGGCTCCGGTCGCGACCGGCCCGTACAAGATCGCCTCGTACAAGGCCGGCAAGTCCCTGGTGCTCACCAAGAACACCAACTGGGACCCGAAGACCGACTCCGTGCGTCACCAGTACCCGGACAGCTTCAACTTCACCTTCGGTATCACCGAGACGACCCAGACCAAGCGTCTGATCGCCGACCAGGGCGAGGACAAGAACGCCATCCAGCTCACCGCCGGCGTCGAGTCCACCCAGATCCAGGACGTCATCGGCAACCCGGCGGTCAACAAGCGCACGGTCAAGGGCTACCAGCCCTACGTGATGCAGCTGTCCTTCAACCTGGACCGCGTCAAGGACATCAAGGTCCGCCAGGCCATCACCTACGCGGTCAACTCCAAGTCGCTCATCGCCGGTGAGGGCGGTGCCTACGGCGGCGACGTGGCGCCGAACTACTTCGCCCCGACCCTGCCGGGCTACGAGGCGGCGTACGACCCGTACGGCCGTCTGAAGATGCCGCAGGGCAACATCGCGAAGGCCACGGAGCTGGTGAAGGCTCTCCCGGCCGCCGAGAAGAAGCTCGTCTTCGCCTACTCCAACAGCGAGCCCGGTCAGAAGCGCAAGGTCGCCATCGAGGACGCCCTGACCAAGGTCGGCTTCGACGTGGTCTCCAAGGAGGTCGACTCCGCGAGCTACTACGAGCAGATCGGCAAGGTCGCCAACCCGTACGACATGTACATCACCGGTTGGGGCCAGGACTGGCCGTCGCCCGGCACCGTGATCACGCCGGTCTACGACCCGGCCCAGGTCACCGACGGTTCGCCGAACTACGCGCACGTCAGGGACCCGAAGGTCAAGGAGCTCATCCAGACCGCTCTGAGCCAGGACCCGGTCGCGGCCGCGAAGACCTGGAAGGAAGCCCAGCACTACCTGCTGGAGAAGGTCCTTCCGGCGGCCCCGCTCTGGTACACCAAGCAGTTCCAGCTCTCCGGCTCGAACATCGGTGGTGCTCGCTACGGCTCGGTGTCCAGCCTTCTCGACATCAACCGTATCTACCTGAAGTCGTAACCCTCTACGGCTGATCGCGGGGGCGCGCACCAGGCGGAGCGCGCCCCCGCACTTCCGCGAAACCCTCCACCGTCTCCGCAGAGAGCAGCCTCCCCGCCATGCTTCAGTTCATCTTCCGGCGCTCGGTCGGTGCCGTCGTCACGCTCTTCCTTCTCGGCGCCGTCACGTTCTTCCTGTTCGTCGCCGCGCCTTCCGACTATGCCTCTCTGGCCTGTGGCAAGGACTGCTCTCCCCAGAGACTGCACGACATCCGTGAGGCGCTGGGCCTGGACCAGCCCCTCGCGCAGCAGTTCTGGAACTTCATGTCCGGCATCGTGATGGGCCGCGACTTCCCGACCGGACACTGCAACGCTCCGTGTCTCGGCGTCTCGTTCTACTCGGGCGACCCGGTGTGGTCCACGATCATGGACCGCTTCCCGACCACCCTGACGCTGACCGCCGGCGGTGCCGTCGTCTTCCTCGTCGTCGGTGTCGGCGCGGGCATGCTCGCCGCCTACAAGCGCGGATCCATGGTCGACAAGGTCGCCACGGGCGCGTCGATGGTGCTCAGCTCGTTCCAGATCTACTTCCTCGGCCCGATCGTGCTGATCGTCTTCGTCTACAGCACCGGCCTGATGGACAACCCCCAGTACCACCCGTTCACCGATGACCCGGTCAAGTGGTTCACGGGCATGCTGCTGCCCACCCTGGTGATGGCCACCATCTTCACCGCGCAGTACACGCGTATGGCGCGCTCGTCGATGATCGAGCAGATGGCCGAGGAGCACGTCCGCACCGCTCGCGCCAAGGGCATGTCCAGCAAGTACGTGTTCTTCCGCTACGCGTGGCGCGGCGCGCTCATCCCGATCGTGACCGTGCTCGGCATCGACATCAGCAGCATGCTGGGCGGCGCCGTCGTCACCGAGATCACCTTCTCCCTCCAGGGGATCGGCCGCCTCGCCGTGGACGGCGCGTCCCACAAGGACCTGCCGCTGACCATGGGCGTCATGCTGTTCGGTGCCTTCTTCATCCTGATCTTCAACATCCTCACCGACATCGCGTACGCCTACATCGACCCGCGCGTCCGGCTCTCCTAGGAAGAACGAACCACCGTGACCACACTGACCAAGACCGAGGACGCCCCGGCCCCCACCGGCCCGGAGAGCTTCCTGTCGGTGCGTGATCTGAAGGTGCAGTTCTCCACCGAGGACGGCATCGTCAAGGCGGTCGACGGACTGTCCTTCGACGTCGAGCGCGGCAAGACCCTGGGCATCGTCGGCGAGTCCGGCTCCGGCAAGTCCGTCACCAACCTGACGATCCTGGGACTGCACAGCCCGCGGACCACCACCGTCGAGGGCGAGATCGTCCTCGACGGCAAGGAACTCGTCACCGCCTCGGAGAAGGAGCTGGAGCGGCTCCGCGGCAACAAGATGGCGATGATCTTCCAGGACCCGCTGACCGCGCTGTCGCCGTTCTACACGGTGGGCCGGCAGCTTTCCGAGCCGTACATGAAGCACACCGGCGCCTCCAAGAAGGAGGCCCGGGACCGGGCCGTGCAGATGCTGGAGAAGGTCGGCATCCCGCAGCCCAAGACGCGCTTCGACGACTTCCCGCACCAGTTCTCCGGCGGTATGCGCCAGCGCGCGATGATCGCCATGGCCCTGATGTGCGACCCCGACCTGCTGATCGCCGACGAGCCGACCACCGCGCTGGACGTCACCGTGCAGGCCCAGATCCTGGACCTGCTCAAGGACCTCCAGCAGGAGTTCGGCTCCGCGATCATCTTCATCACGCACGACCTCGGCGTCATCTCCACCATGGCCGACGACCTGCTGGTGATGTACGCGGGCCGGGCCATCGAGCGCGGCAGCGTGCGCGAGGTCATGCGGGAGCCGCGGCACCCGTACACCTGGGGCCTGCTCAGCTCCATGCCGCGGCTGGACAGCGACGTCGACGAGGCGCTCACGCCGATCCCCGGCTCGCCGCCCTCCCTGCTCAACCCGCCGAGCGGCTGCCCCTTCCACCCGCGGTGCGCGTTCCGCGACGAGGTGCCCGGCACGCTGTGCACCGACAGCCGGCCGCCGCTGGGCGACGGGCGGGCATCCGCCTGCCACCTGACGGCCGAGCAGAAGCAGACCATCTTCATCGACAAGATCCAGCCCCGGCTGCGCTAGGGAGAACCGAGACATGAGCGACAACCTCACCCTCCCGGCACAGCAGGGCCCCGCCGACGCCACGCCCGCCGAGCCGTTGCTGGAGGTGCAGGGCCTGACCATGCACTTCCCGATCTACGGCGGCTTCCCGATCAAGCGGAAGGTCGGCGCCGTGCAGGCCGTCGACGGCGTCGACCTGACGGTCGGCGTCGGCGAGAGCGTGGGCCTGGTCGGCGAGTCGGGCTGCGGCAAGTCGACCACCGGCCGGCTCATCACCCGTCTGCTGGAGCCCTCCGCCGGCAAGATCACGTACGCCGGCCGGGACATCACCCACGCCTCGCGCCGGGAGATGGCGCCGGTGCGGTCCGAGATCCAGATGATCTTCCAGGACCCGTACTCCTCGCTGAACCCGCGGCAGACCGTCGGCACGATCATCAAGTCGCCGATGGAGGTCAACGGGATCGAGCCGGCCGGCGGCCGGGAGAAGAAGGTCCGTGAGCTCCTGGAGCTCGTCGGCCTCAACCCGGAGCACTACAACCGCTTCCCGCACGAGTTCTCCGGCGGCCAGCGCCAGCGCATCGGCGTGGCCCGCGCGCTCGCCCTGAACCCGAAGCTGATCGTGGCGGACGAGCCGGTCTCCGCGCTGGACGTGTCGATCCAGGCGCAGGTGGTGAACCTGCTCAAGAAGGTCCAGGACGAGCTGGGCATCGCCTTCCTGTTCATCGCGCACGACCTCGCCGTCGTCCGGCACTTCTCGCAGCGTGTCGCGGTCATGTACCTCGGCAAGGTGGTCGAGGTCGGCGACCGGGACGCGATCTACAACCGGCCCCGGCACCCGTACACCCACGCCCTGCTCTCGGCGGTGCCCGAGGTCGAGATGGACGACGACGCGGAGCCCCGCGAGCGGATCCGGCTCTCCGGCGACGTCCCGTCCCCGATCCACCCGCCGTCCGGCTGCCGCTTCCGCACCCGCTGCTGGAAGGCGCAGGACAAGTGCGCCACCGAGGAGCCCCCGCTGCTCCAGATCTCCGGCAACCGGGCCGGCCACCTGACGGCCTGCCACTTCCCGGAGGAGCCGACCACGGAGGCCCGGGACGAGGACGTCATCCTCGACCCGGCGCTCCAGGCGCTGGAGGGGTCGGCCGACCAGGGCTGACCCGCGCAGGAAAAACGGACCGCCGACCGGGGCGGGGCTTTCACGCCCCGCCCCGGTCGCGTGTCTCCGGCGGCCGTCCGGCAGCGCCTGCCCTCCCCGGAACGGGTGAAGTGCATGTGCGTTGTGCGCCGTTTGAGGTGATATTGGCCGGTAAAGGATCAGCGCTACGGCGCTGCCGGCACAGCGCAGTGATGCGCGACCTTGAGGAGGCACTCCATGCGTGGAGCCACGCACGCCAAGTGGGCCGCATGTGCGGCGGCGGCAGCGCTCACGGCGACGGCCTGCGGAGGCGGCGGAGGCGGTGGTGGCGGCGGCGGTACGTCCGGCGGTGTGCTCAGTTCCTCCTGGGGCGACCCGCAGAACCCGCTGGAGCCTGCCAACACCAACGAGGTCCAGGGCGGCAAGGTCCTCGACATGATCTTCCGAGGGCTGAAGCGGTACAACCCCGAGACGGGCGCGGCCGAGGACATGCTCGCCGCGAAGATCGACACCCCGGACTCCCAGAACTTCACCATCACGCTCAAGCCCGGCTGGAAGTTCAGCAACGGGGAGGCCGTCACCGCGTCCTCCTTCGTGGACGCCTGGAACTACGGCGCGAGCCTGAAGAACAACCAGAAGAACGCGTACTTCTTCGGCTACATCGACGGCTACGACAAGGTCCACCCGGAGGACGGGAGCCAGCAGACCGCCCAGACGCTCTCCGGTCTGAAGGTGGTCGACGACAAGACCTTCACCGTCAAGCTCACCCAGAAGTTCTCCACCTTCCCCGACACCCTCGGCTACGTGGCCTACGCCCCGCTGCCGAAGGCGTTCTTCAGCGACCACGCGGGCTGGATCAGCAAGCCGGTCGGCAACGGCCCGTACACCATCGACTCCTACACCAAGGGCTCCCAGATGGTGCTGAAGAAGTGGGGCGGCTACCCCGGTGACGACAAGGCCCAGAACGACGGCGTCACCCTGAAGGTCTACACCGACAACAACACCGCCTACACCGACCTGCTGGCCGGCAACCTCGACCTGGTCGACGACGTGCCCGCGGCCCAGCTGAAGAACGTCAAGAACGACCTGTCCGGCCGGTACATCAACACCCCCGCCGGCATCATCCAGACCCTCGCCTTCCCGTTCTACGACCCCGCCTGGAACAAGAGCGGCTCGGAGAAGGTCCGCAAGGGCCTGTCCATGGCGATCAACCGCGCCCAGATCACCGACACCATCTTCCAGAAGACCCGCACCCCGGCCAGCGACTGGACCTCACCCGTGCTGGGCAAGGCCGGCGGCTTCCAGGACGGCCTGTGCGGGGACGCCTGCGACTACAACCCGACCGAGGCGAAGAAGCTGATCCAGGAGGGAGGCGGGCTGCCGGGCGGCCAGGTCAAGATCACGTACAACGCGGACACCGGCTCGCACAAGCAGTGGATCGACGCCGTCTGCAACTCCATCAACAACGCCCTCGGCAACGACAAGGCCTGTGTCGGCAACCCGGTCGGCACCTTCGCCGACTTCCGCAGCCAGATCGGCGACAAGAAGATGAGCGGCCCCTTCCGGGCCGGCTGGCAGATGGACTACCCGCTGATCCAGAACTTCCTCCAGCCGCTCTACTACACCAACGCCTCCTCCAACGACGGCCACTGGTCCAACAAGGACTTCGACAAGCTCGTCGACCAGGCCAACGCCGAGACCGACGGCGCCAAGGCGATCAGCATCTTCCAGGACGCCGAGAAGGTCGTCCGGGACAACATGGCGGCCATCCCGCTGTGGTACCAGAACGGCAGCGCGGGCTACTCGGAGCGGTTGTCCAACGTCAAACTCAACCCGTTCTCCGTCCCCGTGTACAACGAGATCAAGGTCGGCTGATCCGCCGTGGGACGCTACGTCGTCCGGCGCCTGCTCCAGATGATCCCGGTGTTCATCGGCGCCACTCTGCTGATCTTCCTCATGGTCAACGTGATGGGCGACCCCATCGCGGGCCTGTGCGGCGAGCGGCAGTGCGACCCCGCCACGGCCGCCCAGCTGAAGAGGGATTTCGGCCTCGACAAGCCGGTCTGGCAGCAGTACGTGACCTACATGGGGAACGTCTTCACCGGCGACTTCGGTACGGCGTTCAACGGCCAGCCCGTCACCGAACTGATGGCGAGCGCCTTCCCGGTCACCATCCGCCTGACGATCGTCGCGATCCTCTTCGAGATCATCATCGGCATCGCCCTCGGTGTCGTCACCGGCCTGCGCCGTGGCTCGCCCGTCGACACCGGGGTACTCCTGCTGACCCTCGTCGTGATCTCCATCCCCACCTTCGTCACCGGTCTGCTGCTCCAGCTGCTGCTGGGCGTCAAGTGGGGCTGGATCAAACCGTCGGTCTCGCCCGACGCCACCTTCGGCGAGCTGATCGTGCCGGGCCTGGTGCTGGCCTCCGTGTCGCTGGCCTACGTCACCCGGCTGACCCGTACCTCCATCGCCGAGAACAAGCGCTCCGACTACGTCCGTACGGCGATCGCCAAGGGCCTGCCCCGGCACCGGGTCGTCACCCGGCACCTGCTGCGCAACTCCCTCATCCCGGTGGTCACCTTCATCGGCACCGACATCGGTGCCCTGATGGGCGGCGCGATCGTCACCGAGCGGATCTTCAACATCCACGGCGTCGGCTACCAGCTCTACCAGGGCATCCTGCGCCAGAACACCCAGACCGTGGTCGGCTTCGTGACCGTCCTGGTGATCGTCTTCCTGGTCGCCAACCTGCTCGTCGACCTGCTGTACGCCGTACTCGACCCGAGGATCCGCTATGTCTGACCACCAGGACACCGGCGCACCCGAGGGCGTCATCGCCCCGACCGGCATGGGAGGGGCCATGGACCTCGCCGCCAGCGAGGCCGAGACCCTGGAGAAGACGCCCGGCGGCCCCCTGGGCACGGGCCCGGCCGGCAAACCCCGCTCGCTGTGGTCCGACGCCTGGCGGGACCTGCGCCGCAACCCCGTCTTCATCGTCTCCGCGCTGGTCATCCTCTTCCTGGTCTTCATCTCCCTGTGGCCCTCGGCGATCGCCTCCGGCTCCCCGCTGAAGTGCAACCTCTCCAAGGCCCAGCAGGGCTCCCAGCCGGGCGCCCCGTTCGGGTACGACGGCCAGGGCTGCAACGTCTACACCCGCACCGTCTACGGCGCCCGTACGTCCGTCACGGTCGGCGTCTGCGCCACGCTCGGGGTCGCGATCCTCGGCAGCATCCTGGGCGGCTTCGCGGGCTTCTTCGGCGGGTTCTGGGACTCGATCCTGTCCCGGATCACCGACGTCTTCTTCGCCATCCCGGTCGTCCTCGGCGGTCTGGTCCTGCTGTCCGTGGTCACCAGCAACACCGTCTGGCCGGTGATCGGCTTCATGGTGCTGCTGGGCTGGCCGCAGATCTCCCGGATCGCCCGCGGCTCCGTCATCACCGCCAAACAGAACGACTACGTCCAGGCCGCCCGTGCGCTGGGCGCCTCCAACTCCCGCCTGCTGCTGCGGCACATCACCCCGAACGCGGTGGCGCCGGTGATCGTCGTGGCGACCATCGCGCTCGGCACCTACATCTCGCTGGAGGCGACCCTGTCGTACCTCGGCGTCGGCCTGAAGCCGCCCAGCGTGTCCTGGGGGATCGACATCTCCGCCGCCTCCCCGTACATCCGCAACGCCCCGCACGCGCTGCTGTGGCCCTCCGGCGCCCTGGCGGTGACCGTCCTGGCCTTCATCATGCTCGGCGACGCGGTGCGCGACGCCCTCGACCCGAAGCTGAGGTGACGGCGACATGCTGCTCGAAGTACGCGACCTGCACGTGGAGTTCCGGACCAGGGACGGTGTCGCCAAGGCCGTCAACGGGGTCAGCTACGGCGTCGACGCGGGCGAGACGCTCGCCGTGCTCGGCGAGTCCGGCTCCGGGAAGTCCGTCACCGCGCAGGCGATCATGGGCATCCTCGACATGCCGCCGGGCCGGATCACCGGCGGCGAGATCGTCTTCCAGGACCGGGACCTGCTGACCCTGAAGGAGGAGGAGCGGCGCAAGGTCCGGGGCGCCGGGATGGCGATGATCTTCCAGGACGCGCTGTCGTCCCTGAACCCCGTGCTCTCCGTCGGCGACCAGCTCGGCGAGATGTTCGTCGTGCACCGCGGGATGAGCCGCAAGGACGCCCGGGCCAAGGCCGTGGAGCTCATGGACCACGTCCGCATCCCCGCCGCCAGGGAGCGCGTGAAGCAGTACCCCCACCAGTTCTCCGGAGGCATGCGCCAGCGCATCATGATCGCGATGGCGCTGGCCCTGGAACCGGCTCTGATCATCGCCGACGAACCCACCACCGCCCTCGACGTCACCGTCCAGGCCCAGGTCATGGATCTGCTCGCCGAGCTGCAGCGCGAGTACGACATGGGGCTGATCCTGATCACCCACGACCTGGGCGTGGTCGCGGACGTGGCCGACCGGATCGCGGTGATGTACGCCGGACGGATCGTGGAGCAGGCGCCCGTGCACGACATCTACAAGGCGCCCGCCCACCCCTACACCCGGGGCCTGCTGGACTCCATCCCGCGCCTGGACCAGAAGGGCCAGGAGCTCTACGCGATCAAGGGGCTGCCGCCCAACCTCATGGACATCCCGCCGGGCTGCGCCTTCAACCCGCGCTGCCCGATGGCCCAGGAGGTGTGCCGCATCGACGTCCCGCCGCTGTACGAGGTGTCCGCGCACGGGGAGCCCGAACACGTGGTGGCCGAGCCCGGCGCGGAGCGCGTGAGCGCCTGCCACTTCTGGCGGGAGTGCCTCCATGGCTGAGCCGATCCTGGAGGTCAGCGGCCTCTTCAAGCACTACCCGCTCACCCAGGGGATCCTGTTCAAGAAGCAGATCGGCGCCGTGAAGGCCGTCGACGGCGTCGACTTCGCCCTGCTGCGCGGCGAGACCCTCGGCATCGTGGGGGAGTCCGGCTGCGGCAAGTCGACGGTCGCCAAGCTGCTGGTCAACCTGGAGAAGCCGACGGCCGGCGCGATCCGGTACAAGGGCGAGGACATCACCCGGCTGTCCGGGAAGGCGCTGAAGGCCGTACGGCGCAACATCCAGATGGTCTTCCAGGACCCCTACACCTCGCTCAACCCCCGGATGACCGTCGGCGACATCATCGGGGAGCCGTACGACATCCACCCCGAGGTGGCGCCCAAGGGCGACCGGCGCCGCAGGGTCCAGGAACTGCTGGACGTGGTCGGTCTCAACCCCGAGTACATCAACCGCTACCCCCACCAGTTCTCCGGCGGTCAGCGCCAGCGCATCGGCATCGCGCGGGGGCTGGCGCTGCGCCCCGAGGTGATCGTCGCCGACGAGCCGGTGTCCGCGCTGGACGTGTCGGTGCAGGCACAGGTCATCAACCTGATGGCGCGTCTCCAGGACGAGTTCGAGCTCTCCTATCTCTTCATCGCGCACGACCTGTCCATCGTCCGGCACATCTCGGACCGGGTCGGCGTGATGTACCTCGGGCGGATCGTGGAGATCGGCAGGGACGCGGAGATCTACGACCATCCCACCCACCCCTACACCCAGGCCCTGCTGTCCGCCGTCCCGGTCCCCGACCCGGACGCCCGCGAGCACCGCGAGCGGATCATCCTGGCGGGTGACGTGCCGTCCCCGACGAACATCCCCTCCGGCTGCCGCTTCCGCACCCGCTGCTGGAAGGCCCAGGAGCGCTGTGCGCTGGAGGTGCCGGTGCTGGCCGTGCCCGCCGAGTTCCGGCACGCGAAGGGTCCGCAGGCACACGACTCGGCGTGCCACTTCGCCGAGGAGAAGCAGGTCGTGCCGCCCGAGGGAGCCTCGGACGATCATGGTGGCGATGTGCCATAACGTGCTGAACCCACACCAAGTGCGTTAACACGCAGGCAACTTGGCCGACGCGATTCCGATATACGGACGCGTCAGTCTGAACAGCGTACGGCCGTGCGGGTGCCGTAAGCGGGCCGGGAGCGCCATGTCTCCCGGCCCGCTGCCGCATTCTGCGCCTGAGCCGGCGCCGCTCTCGCGGACGTGGCCGGCGTTTCGTCGTGGTTGCTCGATCGACGGTTGCAGTGCGTCCTAAAGTGCTGCCGCTCAGGTCAGGTTCAGGGCGCGGCGGAGGAAGTCCACCTGGAGCAGGAGCAGGTTCTCGGCGACCGTCTCCTGCGGGGTCATGTGGGTGACGCCGGACAGCGGCAGCACCTCGTGCGGACGGCCGGCGGCCAGCAGGGCCGAGGACAGCCGCAGGGTGTGGGCGGCCACCACGTTGTCGTCGGCCAGCCCGTGCACGATCATCAGCGGGCGGTGCGGCCCCTCGGCGGCGGACAGGCCCTCGTCCGTGACCAGACCGCTGCGCGCGTACGCGTCCGCATCCGCGTCCGGAGTGCCCAGGTAGCGCTCGGTGTAGTGGGTGTCGTACAGGCGCCAGTCGGTGACCGGGGCGCCGGCGATGCCCGCGTGGAAGACGTCCGGGCGGCGCAGCACGGCCAGCGCCGCCAGATAGCCGCCGAACGACCAGCCGCGGATCGCCACCCTGGACAGGTCGAGCGGGTACGACTTCGCGAGGTCCTGGAGCGCTTCGACCTGGTCGTCCAGCGACGCCGTGAAGTCCCGGTGGACCGCCTTCTCCCAGCCCGGCGAGCGCCCCGGGGTGCCCCGCCCGTCCGCGACGACGACCGCGAACCCCTGGTCGGCGAACCACTGCGAGGTCAGATGCGCGTTGTGCGCGGCGACCACCCGCTGGCCGTGCGGGCCGCCGTAGGGGTCCATCAGGACCGGCAGGGGAGTGTCACCGGGGTAGTCCGTAGGCATAAGCACGGCGCACGGAATTCTCCGTGCGCCCCCTTCGGTCAGAGTCACGCGCGGGGACATACCAGGATCTTCGGCGTACGACCGGACAGTCGCCGTCCGCTTTCCGCCACGCAGCACCTGCACCTCCGTCCCCGGCCGGTCCGGCGTGGCGGAGGCCAGTACGGTCACGCCTCCGGCGCGTACCGCCGTATGCACGCCGGGCACCTGCGAGACGCGCTCCAAGCCCCGCTCGTTGACTCGATACACATGTACCTCACCGGTCTCGGGCGCCGTCGCGCCCTCCCCGGCCGAGGCCGAGATCAGGACGTCCTCGTCCGCGACGTCGAGTACCGCTCGCACGTGCAACTGCGGTCCGGTAAGCGGCCGTTCGCCGACCGTGAGGACCCGCGCGCCGCCCTCGTCCGCGATCCGGATCAGCTTTCCCGACGGGCTCCAGCAGGGCACGCCGGCGAAAAGATCCAGCCAAATCCGATCTTCATCCGCGTGCACCATCCGGGTCGCCCCCGTGTCCGGGTCCACGGCCAGGAACAGCTGGCTGCGCTGGTCCCGCGCCTGCACGAGAAGCAGCGGTGCACCCGCCGCTGACCAGTGCACTCGCGCCAGGTACGGATAGCGCGCCCGGTCCCAGGAGACCTCCGTGCGGCTCCCGTTGAGGTCGATGATCAGCAGCCGCACCTCCGCGTTGGGGGTGCCGGCCGCCGGGTACGGGACGTGTTGTGGGTCACGTTCAGGATGCGCGGGGTCGGAGATCCACCACCGCCGCACCGGCGTGTCGTCCACCCGCGCGACCAGGAGCCGGTCCGACTCGGGCGCCCACCAGAAGCCGCGCGAACGGGACATCTCCTCGGCCGCGACGAATTCGGCCAGTCCGTAGGAAATCGAGGCCGAATCGGGCTCGGCGAGCGCCCGGTCCCCCGCGCCCTCGGCGTCCACCACGCGCAGGGCGCCCTCGTGGACGTAGGCGACGTGTCGTCCGTCGGGGGCGGGGCGGGGGTCGATCACCGGCCCCGGGACGGGGAGTTCACGTGCCGTACCGGCCCGCAGCTCGGCCGTGAACAACCGCCCGGACAGAGCGAACGAGGCCAGCTCCACGGCCTCGTCGGTGGCGTAGCCGACGATGCCGGCGCCGCCCTCGCGGCTGCGCTCGCGGCGCGCCCGCTCCTCGGCCGAGAGGTTCTCCGAGGCCCCGCCCAGCAGGGCCCGGGGATCGGCGACCACGCGCTCGCGCCCCTCCGGAAGGTCCAGTACCCAGAGGGAGTTGGCCCGGTCGGTGCCGGAGCCGGAGCGCAGGAACACGACCCGCGCGCCGTCGGGAGCCACGGTGTACGAACGCGGCGCGCCGAGCGTGAAACGCTGGGTGCGCGCGTGCCGACGGGGAAAGGAATCAGGCTCGGTCGTCATGCCTTGACCATATTGGCCATGCGCCCCCTTGTGCGGCAGTGCGCCGACGGATGCGCGCGCACGGATAGTTATGATCACTAGCGCTGCGTGGGTATGAACCCGCTGGCTGCTGTACGGATTTACAAGTTCCCCTGCTGTGCCCCCACGTCCCCGGTCCTTGGAGGTGAGCCGCCGTGGCACTCTCGATTTCGGCGGTAGTGCTGCTGGCGATCGTCGTCTTCCTGCTGATCAAGAAGTCGGGCCTGAAGGGCGGGCACGCGGTCGTGTGCATGCTCCTCGGGTTCTACCTGGCCTCGTCGACGGTGGCGCCCACGATCAGCGATCTGACCACGAGCGTCGCCAGCATGATCGGCAGCCTCAAGTTCTGAGCGGTACGGGTGTGCGGGCTCCGGTGGGCTGCTGACCGGAGCGGTCCGTCGGCCCTCGGGCGCGTACGGCGCCAGGGCCTGCCCGGCGGATCAAGTCGCAGGAGAATCGCGGTGCCGTATCGGCCCAGGCGTATGCGGCAGTATCCGCCGGGCAGGCCCTTGGCCGGCCCAGGCC
>NZ_JBEOWS010000042.1:0-41419 GCF_040296125.1 Streptomyces sp. NPDC002265
GGCCTGCCCCGCGCGGCCTAGGGACCGGCACCGGGCCGGCGCGGCGTTGGCCCCCCACACCCGGGTGCGTCGGGGGGGGACGCGTGGGGCGGGGGTGTGTCCGGGGAGGGCGGGTCTGGGGAGGGCTGGTGCGCGGTCCACGGGGGCCTCCGGGGGGGGAGAGATGGGGGGAGGGATGGGGGGAGAGGAGTAGGGGGAAGGGGAACGAGAGAAGACAGATGCAAGGGGGGAGAAGTGGGGCGGGACAAGGGGGAGTTGATGGCCGCCACTGCACGTACAAGTTGGTCCAGACCAATTGGGGTTGTCAAGAGGTCCAGACCAAATCCGTCGCCCGTACGGCCGTTGTCCGACGCGATGCACAACGTGCCCCGTTTTGCCGTGACTTGCGTGAGCACAGTTCTCTCTCGGCTGCCCAAAGGCGGTTCTCCGGCCACAGACCCGTGGTTACAGTGCTCGGGTAGTCACGCAATGAAGTCACCTCGGTGCACCGCAGTAACACCGGAGCACCGCCAGGCGCGAGGGACGGGGAGCTGCGCGTGCCAACTGCCATTGCCGTGACCGGTGCCGACATGGCGCTGCCGGCCCAGGACGAGCGGACCCTGCCCGCCGCCGTCCTGCGCGACCTGGACCGGCGGCCGCTCGACCAGGCCCTGTCGGACGTGCAGACGCTGATCGAACAGCACGGGTACGTGATCGTCCTGAGCTCACGGGCCGCCCCCGCCGCGGTGTCGGAGCGGCTGCACACCGTCCGCTCCCTGCTGGAGAGCGACCGGATCGCCCTGTTCAGCCCGGAGCTGCCGCCGCTCGGGATCGCGGTCCTGGCCCGTCAGCTGAGGCAGCTGGCGTCCTGCGACCTCAGCCCCGGCGTGCTCGCCTCGGCGGGCCGGCTGCTCACCCACTATCTCCACACCGGCGCGCTGCTCGGCTCCGTCGCCGGACTCGACCGCGTCCCCGTCGATCTGAAGGCGCACGCCAGATCCTGGATGCCGGGCAGCCAGTTCGCCGTACTCGCCCACCCGGCACCGCA
This sequence comes from Streptomyces sp. NPDC002265, assembly GCF_040296125.1. Classification (NCBI taxonomy): domain Bacteria; kingdom Bacillati; phylum Actinomycetota; class Actinomycetes; order Kitasatosporales; family Streptomycetaceae; genus Streptomyces; species Streptomyces sp. NPDC002265. The sequence goes on from NZ_JBEOWS010000042.1 coordinate 1,028, forward strand.
GTTGGTGCGCATCGGCCCCGAAGCGATGCTGACCGGACCCGAGTTCGCCACCTCGATGCTGGTCGCCAGGGGTCAGCTGGCGGCCGACTGGGTCAGCGGCACCCTCGCACCGGCCTGGAACGCCCAGGGGCTGCGCGAGGTCGCGCTGCCCGCCGAGTCGGCCGAGTGGTGGGGGACGGGGAAGCTGGTCGAGTTCTGCGCCTATCTGCCCGATCTGTCGGTGCTCTACCAGCTGGTGACCTCGGTGCGGCAGAGCGCCTGCCATTGGTGCGGCATCGACGTCATCGGCGACCGCTGCGTGTTCTGCTCCGCCACCCCGCCCGCCGCCGACCTGCCGGTCCCGGCCCGCTGACCGCCCCGACCTCCGCCCCGCCGACCGTTCCGCCGAGCCCCGACCGCCCAGCCCTGACAGCCCAGCCCCGACCGCCCAGCCCCGCCCGACTCGGATCGCTCCACCCGGATCGCCACCCCGGATCGCTCCACCCGGCTCGCCCCACCCCGACCGACCGGCTCACGCCGACTCCAGTAGCCCGCTCGACCGATTCCCCCAATGAGGTTGCACGGTTCATGAACTCCCGTCAGCGCCGCGGCGTGCTTCTCCTGATCCTGTCGGCCGTCTGCGCCCTGGGCGCGTTCGCCGGTGTCCTGTCCGTCATCAGCGACGTGAAGTCCAAGGTCGGACCCGAGGTCACCGCGTACGAACTCCGGTCGGACATAGCGCCCTACACCACCCTCGACGCCGGCCAGTTCAAGAAGGTCAGCATGCCCGAGCGCTGGCTGTCGCCGAACGCGGTCACCGACCTCGCCGGCATCCGCGGCAAGATCGCGGTCACCAATCTGCGCAAGGGTTCGCTGCTCCAGAGCGACATGATCGTGGACCGGCCCGCCCTGCGCCCCGGGCAGCAGGAGGTCGCCATCATGATCGACGCGGCGACCGGTGTCGCCGGCAAGATCACGCCCGGCTCCACGGTCAACGTGTACGCCACCTTCAAGGGCGAGCGGCAGGGCGACCCCGACCAGTCCAAGATCATCGTGACCGACGCGAAGGTCATCGACGTCGGCGAGATCACCGCCCTGGAGCCGAACGCCGACAACCGCACCCAGCAGCCCACCGACGCCGTCCCCATCACCTTCGCCCTCACCACCCTCGACGCCCAGCGCATCACCTACGCCGAGTCCTTCGCCGAGCGGGTGCGGCTGGCCCTGGTCGCGCCGGGCAGCACCGCCGCGGTCCCCGAGAAGGACCGGACCTACGAACTCGCGAACGACAAGTAGGAGGCCCCCATGCCCACGAGGATCCTCCCGGCCGTCGGCGACGCGGACGCGGTCCGGTCCATCACGACCCTCCTGCACCAGCTCCCGGACGCCGAACCGGTCACCCCGGTCGTCGACTCCACCCAGCTCGTCGACACCCTCGCCCGGCTGGCCGCCGAGTCGGTCGACGAACTGCCCGAGGTCGTCGTTGTCCACGAACGCATCGGCCCGGTCCCCGCCCTGGAACTCATCCGCGAGGTCGCCCTGCGCTTCCCCGCGGTCGGCGTCATCCTGGTCAGCTCCGACGCCAGCCCCGGCCTGTTCTCCGCCGCCATGGACTCGGGCGCCCGCGGTCTGGTCGCCCTGCCGCTGAGCTACGAGGAGCTCGCCAGCCGGGTCCAGGCGGTGGCCCAGTGGTCGGTGGGCGTACGGCGTCACCTGGGCCACGGCGCCGACGTGCTGCCCGGCGTGGGCGGCCGGGTCGTCACCGTGAGCGGGGCGAAGGGCGGGGTCGGCACCACCCTCATCGCCGTCCAGCTCGCCCTGGCCGCACAGGCGTCGGGCCGGGCCGTCGCCCTGGTCGACATGGACCTCCAGACCGGCGACATCGCCTCCTTCCTGGACGTGCAGTTCCGCCGCTCGGTCGTCGACCTCGCCGGCATCAGCGACATCTCCCCGCGGGTGCTGGCCGACGCGGTCTTCCGGCACGACACCGGAGTGGCCCTGCTGCTCGCCCCCGGCGAGGGCGAACGCGGCGAGGAGGTCACCGACCGTGCCGCCCGCCAGATCGTCAGCGCGCTGCGCTCCCGCTACGAGGTCGTCGTCATCGACTGCGGCGCCCAGCTCGGCGGCCCCGGCGCCGCCGCCGTCGAGATGGCCGACACCGCGCTGCTGGTCACCACCCCCGACGTGATCGCCGTACGGGGGGCCAAACGCACGGTCCGGATGTGGGACCGCCTCCAGATCCGCAAGGCCGAGGAGACGACGGTCGTCGTCAACCGGCACACCCGCGGTACGGAGATCCAGCCCCCGCTGATCCAGCGGATCACCGGCACGGCGATCGCCGCCACCGCGATCCCCGCCAACTTCAGGGAACTCCAGGCGGCCGTCGACGCCGGCCGGGTCCACACCCTGGACAACCGGGGCACGGTGAAGCAGGCGCTGTGGACCCTCGCCGGTGAACTGGGCCTGGTCGAGGCGTCCGAGGGCGCCCGCCGCGGCGGCCGCTCACGCGGCGGCGAGCGGGGCGCGGTGAGCCTCAGGCGGCGCAGGGGCGGCGGCGGATGAGGGCGATCCGAGCAGCAGCAGCCGGCCGGTCCGACCGCGGGCAGGTGACCGTCGAGTTCCTCGGCATGACTCCGCTGATCATCGTGACGCTGGTGCTGCTGTGGCAGTTCGTCCTTGTGGGATACACGTTCACGCTCGCCGGGAATGCTGCGGACGAGGCGGTGCGGGCGGGTACGGCGGCGCGCCCGGGGGAGCGGCAGGCGGCCTGCCGGGAGGCGGGCCTGGACAAGCTGTCGGGCGGCTGGAAGGGGGGTGCCGAGGTGAACTGCACCACCGGCGGCGGCTATGTGAGGTCCTCGGTCGCCCTCAAGGTGCCCGTCCTCTTCCCCGGCGTGGTCGCCTTCCCGTTCACCGTCCACGGCGAGGCGGGCGCGGTGGAGGAGGCGAAGCGCTGAGATGCCGTACGACGTCGGGTCACGCGCACGCGACCGCGGCCAGGTCGCCATCGAGTACCTCGGGTTCATCCCGATCCTGCTGCTGGTCGCCCTGGCCGGGGTCCAGCTCGGCCTGGTCGCCTACACCGCCCAGCAGGCCGGCACCGCGGCCCGCGCCGGTGCGCGCAGCGCCTCGCTGGACCAGGACTACCAGGGTGCCTGCCACGACGCGGTCAGCGACTGGCTGGCCGACGGCACCAGCTGTTCGAGCGCCGACCTGGGCGACTCCGTCCGGGTCACCGCCGAGATAGACATCCCCTCGCTGGTCCCCGGCTGGGACTTCGGCCGGGCCGGCCGCACGGCCACGATGCCCAAGGACCACTGACGGGACCACCACTGACGGGACCACCGCTGATCCGACCACCACGCAGGGACCGCGAGAGCGAGGAGCACCGGACCATGAGCCTGCGGGCACGCATCAACTCCCCCGAGGAGAAAGGCGGCCGGGGCGAGGACGGCCACCTGGTCGCCTCCTACCGCGCCAAGCTCCTGGAGGAGATCGACCTCGCGGAGATGGGCTCGCTGGCCGCGGCCGAACGCAGGGCGCGCCTGGAGCGGGTGCTCGGGCACATCATCAGCCGCGAGGGCCCGGTCCTGTCCACGGCCGAGCGCGCCCAGCTGATCCGCCGGGTCGTCGACGAGGCCCTCGGCCTCGGCATCCTGGAGCCGCTCCTGGAGGACGCCTCGGTCACGGAGATCATGGTCAACGGCCCGGACGCGATCTTCGTGGAGCGGAGCGGGCGGGTGGAACAGCTGCCGATGCGCTTCGCCTCCGCCGAGCAGCTGATGCAGACCATCGAGCGGATCGTCTCCACCGTCAACCGCCGGGTGGACGAGTCCAACCCGATGGTCGACGCCCGTCTGCCGTCCGGCGAGCGCGTCAACGTCATCATCCCGCCGCTCTCGCTGACCGGCCCGATCCTCACCATCCGCCGCTTCCCGCGCTCCTACACGCTCCAGGAACTGGTCTCCTTCGGCTCCCTGGACGAGCACATGCTGTACCTGCTCGCCGCGCTGGTGCAGGCGAAGTTCAACATCATCGTCTCCGGCGCGACCGGCACCGGGAAGACGACCCTGCTCAACGCCCTCTCCGGACTGATCCCCGGCGGTGAACGCATCATCACCATCGAGGACTCGGCGGAGCTCCAGCTCCAGCAGGCGCACGTCATCCGGCTGGAGTCGCGGCCCCCGAACGTCGAGGGCAACGGGCAGGTGACCATCCGCGACCTGGTCCGCAACTCCCTGCGCATGCGGCCCGACCGGATCGTCGTGGGCGAGGTCCGCGGCGGCGAGTCGCTCGACATGCTCCAGGCGATGTCGACCGGCCACGACGGCTCCCTGGCCACCGTCCACGCCAACAGCGCGGAGGACGCCCTGACCCGGCTCCAGACCCTCGCCTCCATGTCGGACGTCGAGGTCCCCTTCGTCGCGCTGCACGACCAGATCAACAGCGCCGTCGACGTCATCATCCAGCTCACCCGGTTCGCCGACGGCGCCCGCCGGATCACCGAGATCGCGCTCCTGGACAGCCACGGCGGCGAGCCCTACCGGCTCACCTCCGCCGCCCGCTTCGACGCCCGGCCGATGAGCGCGGACGGCCGGGTCCACGGCGCCTTCCAGTACTTCCCGCTGCCCCGCCGCACCGCCGACCGCCTCTACATGGCGAGCCAGCCCCTCCCGCAGGCCTTCGGCGTCGCCCGTACGACCGAACAACTGGCCATCCGGGAAGCCCGGTAGAGACGGAGAGAACGGACCCCACCCATGGATCTCCAGACGCGCATCACCCTCACCACCGGCGTCACCCTGCTGGCCTGTCTCCTCGCCGTCGTCGGTCTGCGTGTCCACGCCTCCGGCCGGGCCCAGCGGGCGGCACTCGTCGAACGCCTCTCGCACTCCGGCGAGCTCCCGGCCGGCGGACGCAGGCGCCGCTTCCGCACCCTCGACCGCCGTCTGCGCGGCACCAAGGCGGGCCGCAGACTCGAACTGAAGCTGGCCGCGACCGGCCTGGACGTCACCCCCGGCGAGTTCCTCGTCTACATGACGGCGGCGGCGATCGGCCTCTTCCTGGTCGGCCAGGCCTCCCTGGCCCCCTTCTTCGGCCCGATCGCCGGACTCCTCGGCATCTGGGCCGCCCTTCAGTTCCTGAACTGGCAACGCCAGAAGCGCATCGAGAAGTTCATCAACCAACTCCCCGAACTGGCTCGCATCCTGGCCAACGCCACCCAGGCCGGACTCGCCCTGCGCACCGCGATCGGCATGGCCGCGGAGGAGCTCGAGGCCCCGGCGGGCGAGGAACTGGGCAAGGTGGCCGACCAGTTGGCGCTGGGTCAGTCCATCGACGACGCCCTGGGCGAGCTCGCCGACCGGCTTCCCTCGCGCGAACTGGTCGTCCTGGTCACCACCCTCGTGCTCTCCAACCGGGCGGGCGGACAGGTGGTCGGCGCGCTGCGCAACCTCACCGAGACGCTGGAGGAGCGCAAGGAGACGCGGCGCGAGATCCGCACCCAGCTCTCCCAGGTCAACATGACGTCGTACGCCGTCCCCGTGCTCGGCGTCGGCTCCCTGTTCCTGATGAACGGGGTCAAGGACGGCGCCCTGGACCGCATGACCGGTTCGACCACCGGCCAGGCCTGCGTGATCATCGCGTTCGCGCTGTACGCGGTCGGGTTCGTCCTCATCCGCCGCATGTCCCGTATCGACGTCTGAGCAGTCCGAGCAGTCCGAGCAGTTCCGAGCGGTTCGAGCAGTTCCGAGCAGTCTGAGCACGAAGAAGGGAGCAACCCGTGTCCGGACACCAGGTGGCACTCGCCCTGGCGCTGCTCATGGGCCTGAGTGTGTGGGGCGTCTTCGCGGGGATCCGCATGTACCGGGCGGACGCCAGACTGCCCAGCGACCTCGCGCTGGCCCTGGAGGTCGGCGCCACCCGCACCGGAGCGGTCGACTCGCTCGTCGACCGGCTCGGTATGCGGTACGCCCCCGCCGTACTGCGGCTGATGGGCCCCACGCTGGTGGCCCGCTACCGCCGCAGGATCGACCTGGCGGGCAACCCGGGCGGTCTGACCATCAACCGCTACGCGGCCCGCCGCGCGGTCTACGGCGCGCTGGGCGGCTTCGGGGCCCTGGTGTTCTTCCTGCGCGGCCAGTACCTGATGGCCCTGCTGCTGCTGGCCTTCGGCGCGTTCTGGACCGAGGTCGGCATCTGGGCGGCGATCCGGGTGCGCAGGGACGTCATCGAACGGACGCTGCCCGACTTCCTGGACGTCCTCGCGGTGGTGGTCGGCGCGGGCCTCGGCTTCCGGCAGGCCCTGGACCGGGTGTCGACCCGGTACGAGGGCCCGTGGGCGGACGAGATCCGCATCACCCTGCGCCAGATGGACCTCGGCATGAGCCGCCGCCAGGCCTTCGCGGAACTGCGCCGCCGCAACGACTCCGAGCAGGTCGCCATGTTCGTGACGGCACTCCAGCAGGGCGAGGAACTGGGCGCGCCCATCGTCGACACGCTGGTCGCCATCGCCAAGGACATGCGCCGTACGGACGCCCAGAACGCCCGCCGCAAGGCCGCGCGCGCGGTACCGCGGGCCACGCTGGTGATCACCACGTTCATGGTCCCGGCCACCATGCTCCTGCTCGGCGCGGGCCTGCTGCTGGGCTCGGGCACGGACTTCGGCTCCATCACGGGGAAGTAGGCGGGGCGGGTGACGGTGATGGCGACGTGGCAGCGGGCCCGGCGGACGAAGCCCCGGCCGGGGCCTCGGTCGAGCACGGTGGCGCCGAGGTGGCGGCCGAGCGCGCGTCCGTGGGGCGGCCGTGCGCGACCGGCGCGTACGAGGGTGTCCCGCGAGGCCGTGCCCCCGGCGATCCCCATCCAGGTCAACGCCCTCCAGGCGATGTGCCGGCAGGTCTTCGGCTTCCGTCTGGCCATGATCGCCCTGGCCACCCCCTCCGCCCTCCTCAACGCCCATCCCGGTCTCGGCGCCCGGCTGGTCGGAGCGGCAGTCGTCGTCACCTTCATGACGAACTACGTCCTCTTCCGCGACTGGGAGCGCTTCGGCCCGCTCCTCCTGCGCCACCCCACCCTGCTGGCCGTGGACACCCTCTTCGGCTCCCTGCTCCTGATCTCCGCGGGCCCGGACACGACCCTGGCCTACGTCAGCGTCTGCACCCCCCTCCTGGCCGGCATCGTCTACAGCTGGCGGGGCGCGGCCTGCTTCGCCTCCCTCCAGTCGCTGATCCTCCTGCTGGTCCACGCGTCCACGAAGAACCCGGGTACGAGCGTCGCCGAATCCCTGCTGCTGCCCGGACTCTGCGTCGTCACCGGCGCCCTCGGCTCGACCCTGCGGAGCTTGCTGCTCCGCTTCGGCGCCGCCACCCACGCCCTGAGCGCGGTGCAGTCCCGGCTCGCCGTGACGGAGGCGGTGGCCGCCGAACGGGCCCGGCTGGCCCGCGAGATGCACGACTCGGTGGCCAAGACCCTGCACGGTGTGGCGCTCGCGGCGGAGGCCCTGGCCGCCACCGCGAGCGCGGAGGACACGGACCCCGCACGGATACGGCAGCAGGCCGAACTGGTGGCCCGCTCGGCCCGCCGCGCCGCCACCGAGTCCCGCGAGCTCCTCACCGACCTGAGAGGCCGCACCGGCCCCGACGCCACCGACGTCCTGCACGAACTGGCCACCCGGACCAGCGACTTCAGCACCCGCACCGGCCTCCCGGCCACCTACCACCCCACCGGCGAACCGGTGACGGCACCGCCCGAGCTGCCCCCGGCCGTCGCCCGCCAGCTCCTCACCATCGCCGCCGAGGCCATGGAGAACGCCCACCGCCACGCGGCGCCCACCCACGTCGACGTCCGTGCGGGCGTCCACGGCGACCTGCTGCGCATCAGCGTCTACGACGACGGCCGCGGCCTGCCGCCCGGCACCACCCTCGAACGGCTGCGCAGCGAAGGCCACTTCGGCCTGCTCGGCATGGTCGAACGCGCCGCCGCGGTCGGCGCCCGCATCCACATCGGCCGCGGCGGCCACACCCGGGGCACCGAGGTCAGTCTGGAACTGCGCCTGGCGGCCGCCTCGGCCCGAGAGGAGGCCTCGTGACGACGGACGACCGGCCGACCCGGGTTCCCACGGACCCGCTGAGGGTCGTCGTGGCGGACGACAACCCCGTGGTCCGCGCGGGCCTGACCGCGCTGCTGACCGGCCGCGAGGACATCACGGTCGTCGCCGAGGCGGCCGACGGCCACGAGGCCTGCGTGGCGGCCGACCGCCACCGCCCCGACGTCGTCCTGCTCGACGTCCGGATGCCCGGCGTGGACGGCATCGCGGCGCTGCCCTACCTGGCCCGGATCGCTCCGGTGCTGATGCTGACGTACACCGGAGAGGCGGAGACCGTCCGGGAGGCCCTGCTCAGAGGGGCGGGCGGCTATCTGGTCCACGGTGAGTTCACGGTGGACGAACTGGTCTCCGCGGTACGGGACATCAGGAACGGCAGGGCCCGTCTCACGGCCACCGCGGCGGACGCGCTGCTGGCCCAACTGCGAGAATCGGATGCGATTGCACACGACGCAACATCGACTCGACCATTGCCCCGTACAACTTCTCCACAAAACCTTTCGCAAGTGCAACCGGATATGAGACAGTCGTCGTTGTCGGTGTCATCGTCCCAACTCAGCACGAGGGAGGCGGAGATCATGGACCTCATCGCGTCCGGCCTGACCAATCAGCAGATCGCCGCCGCGTGCTTCATCAGCGAGAAGACGGTCAAGAACCACATCAACCGGATCTTCGCCAAGCTCCACAGCACGAGTCGCTCGGAGGCGGTCGCCAAATGGCTGGGGGTGTCCTGAGATGACCGGACGGGGGCGGAACTGGGCCCACCGCTGGGCCCGTGGGCCCTTCACCGACATACGCGTTCCGCACTACCGTCCCCGCGACGCGACACCTGGAGGGGCACACCATGAGCGACCTCATGCTGAGGACGACCGTCGCGGCCAAGGTCCGCGTGAACGGCTGGAAGAACACGACGGCCGAAGCGATGCGGCGCCGGGCCGGCGACCGGGGCCAGACCGCGGTCGAGTATCTGGGCATCATCGCGGTGGTGGTGGCGATCGTGCTGGCCATTACGGGCACGGACATCGGCAAGTCGATCCTCGACAAGATCAAATCGAAGATCACCGAAATCACTTGATGCCTTTGCGCAGGTACGGCGGTGACGCAGGGCAGGCCTTCCCCATCTACATCACGGTGGTGGCGGGCCTGCTCTTTCTTGCGTTGGCCTACCTCGCGGTCGGCCAGGCGGCGGCGAACCGGAACGGCGCCCAGACGGCAGCCGACGCGGCGGCGCTCGCGGCGGCTCAGGACACCCGGGATCAGCTCGCCGGGCAGTGGCTCACGGACCTGCTCGACCCCACCAAGTGGCAGGACATCTTCGACGGCCGGGCTCCCGTCACCCCCTCGTGCTGGCGGGCGTACGAGCTGGCAGGGCAGAACGACGCCCATGTGACCGACTGCGGCCCCGACGGGCTGCTCGGTTACACGGTCGGCGTCCAGACGGACAAGTCGGTCGGCGACTCCGTCGTTCCCGGTACGGAGAACACGTACGCGAAGGCGACCGCCACCGCCGTGATCGAGCCGCTCTGTACGTTCACGCTCCCGGGTGAGGGTGCCGGTGACGACGTACTGCCTCAGCTCGTCTGCAAGGACCGGGACTGGGACCTGGACCCGCACGACACCGCGGCCCTCCCGCACCCTGAGGACCTCTTCGACGTCCATCTGGCCGACTGACATGCGAACGACGAGTGAAGGAAGCAGAGCGATGAGCATTCGGTTCACGGCTAAGGCCCGCAGCGGGGTGATCGCGCTGACCGTGGTGGCCGGCCTGGCTCTCGGCGTGGCCGGCTGTGGCGGGGGTGGCGACGACAAAAAGCCGGAGGCTTCGGCGTCGGCCTCCAAGGGCGATGGATCCAAGCCGAGCACGCAAGAGGGGCAGTCGGATGCGCCCTTGGCGGAGCTCAAGGGCCCGGAGGGCCTGAATCTGAAGATCACGTCTGCCGTGAGGGACTCCGGCGGGTTCGTCACGGTCAACGCCGAGCTGAAGAACGACGGAAGCAAAGAGACGGTGCTGTCGTCCCAGCTCACCGGCAACGAGACCGAGATCATGAAAAATGGTCAGTCGTTCGGTGGGGCAACGCTCGTGGATTCCAAGGGCAAGAAGCGTTACTACGTGCTGCGGGACACGGACGGGCGGCCGCTCACCACAGCCGGGGTGCAGTCGGTGAAATCCGGTGAAAGCATCCCCATTTTCATGCAGTTCCCCGCGCCTCCCGCGGATACCACCGAGGTCAGTTTCCAGCTGCCGACCTTCCCCTCCGCCACCATCCAGATCTCCGGCTGAGGCCCCCATGACAGCCCGCCTCGCCCTCGCCCTCACCGCCCTGCTCGCCGCGAACCTCTGCGCGGCCACCGCCGCCCACGCCGACGACGCGCCCAGCGTCCCCCCGGGCACCGAGGCCACCGCCTCCGCCCCCGTCGACGTCGACCCGAACGATCCCGATCTCAAACTCCCCGAGGGCGCCACCCTCGCCAGTCCCAAGGTCCTGGACATCAAGTCGGTCGTGGAGGACCAGTCCGGGGACGAGCGCCGGGAGGACACCAACACGTCCGTGAAGTTCGCGCTCCAGGCGGAGGTCCTGTTCGGCAAGGACAGCGCGAAACTCGGCGCCGACGCGAAGGCGCGGATCGCCGCGATCGCCGAGGAGATCAAGAAGCAGAACGCGACGAACGTCCGTGTCTTCGGCTTCACCGACAATCTCGGCAGCTCGGCGCACGGTGACGTCCTGTCGAAGCAGCGCGCCAACGCCGTGCAGGACGTCCTCTCCCAGGACCTGAACGACCCGGACGTCACGTTCGAGGTGCGCGGCTACGGCGAGCAGTTCCCGATCTCGTCGAACGCGACGGAGGAGGGCCGCAAGAAGAACCGACGGGTGGAGGTGTCGTTCCCGCGCTCGGAGGGCTGATCCGCCACGACGACGGCCTACCCCGGGAGTTGACGCGGAGGAGCCTCGATCCGCACCCGTACGCCCGGCTTCAGTCCCCAGTCCGCCATGGCCCCCGCCGCCGCCTCCAGGACGTGCCGGGAGCGGAGCCGGGGCAGGCCCAGCCGGCCGGGCTTCATGGTGCGTACGGCGATGACGTCGAGCCGGCGGTCGAGATAGGCGACGTCGATGGGGACGCGCATCCGGAAGGTGTGCACGCCGCTCGCCGGTGACAGCAGGATCGCCCCCTCGACACGGTCACGGCCGAGCAGCCCCTTCGTCCGCGCGCGATAGGACGTGGCGATCTCCAGCGGCACGGTGACCGGATCCTCGTCCTCCGGACGCTGCCCGCGCACCCTCAGTTCTCCCCATCCGTCCCGCCAGCGCTCTCCCATGCCGGTCACCTCCCCCGCCGTGGCCCGGCGGAACCGCCCGCGGGAACTCCCGTGGGAACTCCTGCGGGGGCGGGCGGCCGAAGAAAAATGAGCGGCGCCGGTCGGCCGGGCCCTGTCAGGATCACCGTATGAGCCGGAACACGCGCACGTTCGAGGATCTTGTGGCGGAGGGCGTGGCCGTTCCCACCGAGGGCTGGGACTTCTCCTGGTTCGAGGGCCGGGCCACCGAGCAGCGGCCGTCGTGGGGTTATGCGGTGTCGAAGGCCGCCCGGCTGTCGGAGGCCACCGCGGCGCTCGACCTCCAGACCGGGGGAGGAGAGGTGCTCGACTTCGCGCTCGGGCGCGCCGAGCGGGCACCCCGGCTCACCGTCGCCACCGAGGGGTGGCCGCCCAACGTGGCCAAGGCGACCGCGCTGCTCGGCCCGCGCGGTGTCGCGGTGGTGGCCGTCGAGGAGGACGCGCCGCTGCCCTTCGCGGACGGCGCCTTCGACCTCGTCGTCAGCCGGCACCCCGTGCGGCCGCAGTGGGAGGAGATCGCCCGGGTCCTCGCCCCGGGCGGCACGTACTTCGCCCAGCACGTGGGACCCGCCAGCGTGTTCGAACTCGTCGAGTACTTCCTGGGCTCGCAGCCGGACGAGGTACGCGACGCCCGGGACCCCGGCCGCGAGCGCGCCGGTGCCGAGGCGGCCGGACTGGAGGTCGTCGGACTGCGGGCGGAGCGACTGCGCCTGGAGTTCCACGACATCGCCGCCGTCGTCCACTTCCTGCGCAAGGTGATCTGGATGGTCCCCGGCTTCACGGTGGAGGCGTACGAGCCCCGGCTGCGCGCCCTGCACCGGCACATCGAGACCGAGGGGCCCTTCGTCGCCCACAGCACCCGCCACCTCGTCGACGCCCGCAGGCCCGGTTGAGCCTTCGGGGGCGACCGACCGGGACACGCCGAGCGGGCGCCCGGGAGGGGCGCGTAGGGCGCGTCGGCCGGAAGTGGCCGGGAAACGTCGGCCGGTGAGCGGCGGGAGCGGGGTCGTACGGACGTCCCGTGCCGGGTGAGCCGCGGACGGCTCACCCGGACGGCCCTGGCAATCGGTCAAGTCGCCTTCTTCGGGGCAGAACTCCCCCGGTTCCGCACAGGGTTTTCACATCGTTATCGGAGTGGCTGGTTTCCTCCCTCGACCTCACGTAAGTTCAGGGCGGGCAATTCGCGCCAGCAAAGCTGCGCGGCGGTACCGCGCGGTGGAGGGGACTGCGCGGTGCCGCGCCGGTCCTGGTCGGGCCGTTCCGCCGTCAAGCCGGGTCACCGGACGGGGTCGCCCGTCGGGGGGACGCGAGCCGTGACACGCCCGGGGCTCCCGGGGCACGCCGACTCCACCGGATCCCTCCGTGTTTCCGCGCGCCTCAGGCGAAACACCAGGCGGGCCACCCCGTTTCGGCCACGCGAACCCCCTGAATGCCGCCTTCCGGCCCCATCGAGGCGTCGCCGCCCGACTCCGGAGAGTAGTTGTGGCACGCCGATGCACGCAGCATCACTTACGAAGGGTTATGGTGGAAGCCCCCCCTCGGGCCGGTCCGTCTCCCCCCCCACGGACCGGCCCGTTTTCTTTGGCCCGCGCACAGCGCTCGCCTCCCCCGCGCACCCGACCCCGTGCGCCCCCAGCGATCCACACCCCCGAATCCCGCCCCGGCCGTGCAGCCGTTAGGCTTCGCCCGCGGGGACCGCCACCGTATGGAGGGGCTGACAATCACGTGAACCTGCGCGACAGGCTGCGCGGCCTGCTGGTGAGGCTGTACGCACGCCGGGTGGAAGGCCACCTGGACCACGCTCAGGTGCCCAAGCACATCGGCGTGATCGTCGACGGCAACCGACGTTGGGCGAAGGCCGCGGGCTCCACCGCCGCCCAGGGCCACCGGGCCGGTGCGGACAAGATCGAGGAGTTCCTCGGCTGGTGCACCGAGACGGACGTCGAGGTCGTCACCCTCTGGCTGTTGTCGACGGACAACTTCGACCGCCCCAAGGAGGAGCTGGTCCCGCTTCTCGACATCATCGAGGACGTGGTCCGGTCCCTGGCCGCCGACGGCCGCTGGCGCGTGCACCACGTCGGCACCGCCGACCTCCTGCCGTCCGGCATGCAGACCGTGCTGAAGGAGGCGGAGGAGAACACCGCCCACGTCGACGGGATACTGGTCAACGTCGCCATCGGTTATGGCGGCCGCCAGGAGATCGCCGACGCCGTCCGCGCGATGCTCCACGACGCCCACGACAAGGGCGTGTCGATGGAGGACCTCGCCGAGTCCGTCGACATCGACATGATCGGCCGGCACCTCTACACCGGCGACCAGCCCGACCCCGACCTCGTGATCCGCACCAGCGGCGAGCAGCGGCTGTCCGGTTTCATGCTGTGGCAGACGGCCCATGCGGAGTACTACTTCTGTGAGGTCTTCTGGCCGGCCTTCCGCAAGGTCGACTTCCTGCGCGCCCTGCGCGACTACGCGGCCCGTCACCGGCGCTTCGGCGGCTGAGCGGACCCGGACCCGCAACACCCCCGCACCGCGCACCACACAGCACGCACCACCCCGACCGGATCCCGTGGGATCCGGTCGGATCCCTGTCGGATCAGGCCGGTCGGCGGTCGGATCCGGGCGGAGTCCGTCGGAACACGGCGGAGAGGTTTCACGGGATCCCGTCAGACGCGGACGTCACGCGTAGACGCGGACGTCACACGGAGTTCATCGGCGCGCCGTCATATGCCGTGGCATGAGCGTGCATCGTGGAGGGCATAAGCCAAGCAGGTCGGTGCCCGAACCACGGGTACCGCATCTCAGCGGACGGCTCGGGGCCGTCCGCCCGGGAGGCCCTTTGCACCAGCCCGACCGTGTGCTCACCGCACGGACGCAGCCGCGGAGGGCCGGTTCTCGGCCCGCCGTGCATCGGCGCCGTCAACCGGTCCAGCTCCTTCTCGTCGCTCCCCGACCTCATCCGAGGGGGTACGTCCTTCCGTGGTGACCAGCACAAAGCGCCGCACGCCAGACCGGCGCACCTATGTTCTCGACACCAGCGTCCTGCTGGCCGACCCGAACGCCCTGACCCGCTTCGACGAGCACGAGGTCGTGCTCCCGATCGTCGTGGTCACGGAACTGGAGGCCAAGCGGCACCATCCCGAACTCGGCTACTTCGCCCGGCAGGCACTGCGCCTGCTCGACGACTACCGGGTCCGGTACGGCCGTCTCGACTCCCCCATTCCGATCGGGGATCTCGGCGGTACCGTCCGTGTCGAGCTCAACCACTCGGACCCCAGCGTGCTGCCTTCCGGCTACCGCCTGGGGGACAACGACTCCCGCATCCTCGCGGTGGCCCGGAATCTCCAGGCCGAGGGGTTCGACGTCACCGTCGTGTCGAAGGACCTGCCGCTGCGGATCAAGGCGTCGTCCGTGGGCCTCCTCGCCGAGGAGTACCGCGCCGAGCTCGCCATCACGGACTCCTCCGGCTGGACCGGAATGTCCGAACTGACGCTGTCCGGCGAGCAGGTGGACATCCTCTTCGAGGAAGGACACGTGTATGTGCCGGAGGCCTCGGACCTCCCGGTGCACACCGGCCTGACCATCCAGTCGGAGCGCGGCAAGGCGCTCGGCCGGGTGTCCCCCGAGGGCAACATCCGTCTGGTGCGCGGGGACCGCGAGGCGTTCGGCATCAAGGGGCGCAGCGCCGAGCAGCGGATCGCGCTCGACCTGCTCCTCGACCCGGACATCGGGATCGTGTCGATGGGCGGCCGGGCCGGCACCGGCAAGTCGGCGCTGGCGCTGTGTGCGGGTCTGGAGGCGGTCCTGGAGCGCCGCCAGCACAAGAAGGTCATGGTCTTCCGTCCGCTGTACGCGGTGGGCGGGCAGGAACTGGGCTACCTGCCCGGCTCCGAGGCCGAGAAGATGAGCCCCTGGGCCCAGGCGGTCTTCGACACCCTCTCCGCCGTCACCAGCCGGGACGTCATCGAGGAGGTCACCGCCCGCGGGATGCTGGAGGTCCTCCCGCTCACCCACATCCGCGGCCGCTCGCTGCACGACGCGTTCGTGATCGTGGACGAGGCGCAGTCGCTGGAACGGAACGTCCTGCTGACCGTTCTGTCCCGGATCGGCGCGAACTCACGTGTCGTTCTGACTCATGACGTGGCACAGCGGGACAATCTGCGCGTCGGCCGCTACGACGGCGTGGTCGCCGTGGTGGAGAAGCTGAAGGGGCATCCGCTGTTCGCCCACATGACGCTGACCAGGTCCGAAAGGTCCCAGATCGCCGCGCTTGTGACCGAAATGCTGGAGGACGTACAGCTCTGACAATTCATGGAACGGTTGTCCGGTAAGGCTCCGTTGCGTGAATTCGGCGCCGCTCGACGAAGGCGATGAGCCTAGTCGGGCGGCGCCTTCGTGCGTGGGTGTTTCGTGAAATCCCCTGGGCCAAACGAGATGTGAGCTTTCACACGCAACTCAGAATTGCCTTGCGTCGTCGTGTTACGGCAGAGTCTCACTCCTGTCAGGCCCCGCATGCGACACACGTGTACCCCTGGACGTACTCCCGCACTTCCGTGAGGGCGGTACGGCACGACAGAGGTACCAGCCCAACTCCATAGCGCCGTCGTATGCCGCCCGCTCTTCACGTGGCACTCCCGCGCAGGGAGTTGCCCGCCGGGCCAGCGCCTCCCGTGACCGCGCAGTTGGGAGGCCAGCGACCAGGGCACGATTGCGTCCGCCAGGGTCACCGAAGCGGGCGATGCTGGAAGGAAAACCGTGTGAGCCGGATCTCGGTCCGGGGATTCGCAGTGGCCTCGGCCACCGCGGTCACCGCCGTCGGAAGCGTTGTCGGTGTTGCCTCGGGCAGCGTCGCGCAGCCCAACGACGCAGAGGCGACGGCAAGCGACTCGACGCTGCTCCTCGCGGACATCCCCGCGGGTCAGCAGGCCCAGGTGCAGACCGCGTCCCTGACGCAGCAGGCTGACGCCCAGGCCATCGCCGCCGACGCGAGCGCCAAGAAGGACGCCGAGGAGGCCGCCCGCAAGGCTGCCGCCGAGACCGCGGTCGCGAAGAAGGAGGCCGCCGAGGAGGCGGCCAAGAAGCGCGCCGAGGAGAAGGAAGCGGCGAGCCGCAGCGCGGTGCGCGACGCCTCCACCTTCGCCGTGCAGAGCTCCTACACGGTCGCGCAGATCCAGGCGATGGCGCGCCAGATGGTGCCGAGCTCCCAGTTCCAGTGCTTCAGCAACATCGTGAACCACGAGTCCAGCTGGAACTACCACGCCGTCAACGCCTCCTCCGGCGCCTACGGCCTCTTCCAGGCGCTGCCCGCCTCCAAGTACTCCTCCGCGGGCTCCGACTGGCAGACCAACCCGGCCACCCAGATCAAGTGGGGCCTCAGCTACATGAACGGCCGCTACGGCAGCCCGTGCGACGCCTGGTCCTTCTGGCAGGCGAACAGCTGGTACTAGGCCGGCTCCGGCCGCGCCGACGCTCAACCTCACGAAGCCCCTCCCCGTCCTTGGGGGAGGGGCTTCGCCCTGTACGGTCGGACGCAACGACTCCAGGGGGAGTGGTGGGGAGAGACGGGGGAAGAGGGCGGATCATGTCGCGAGTGCCAGGGTGGCTCAGCCGGATCGGCGCGAGGCTGACCGAGATGGGCGAGCGCCTCGACGAGCGCCGCGCCGAGGTCGAGCGGGAACACGAGGACCTCGCACCGCCGCCCGCGCCGCCGTCCACGCCCCCCGCGCCGTCCCAGGCCCCCGCGCAGGCCCCGGCCGGCGTATCCGCGGCCGCACCGGCCGGTGCGGAGACCGCGCAGTACGAGCTTCCCGCCGTCGCCGTGCGCCCGGACCCCGCACAGGCGGTCCCCTGGGCCGTCCGGGTGGCCTCCGAGGCGGGCTGGCGGCTGCTGGTCCTGGCCGGCACCGTCTGGGTGCTGATGCGGGTCATCAGCGCCGTACAACTCGTGGTGCTCGCCTTCGTGGCGGCGCTGCTCATCACCGCCCTGCTCCAGCCGACGGTGGCGCGGCTGCGGCTGTTCGGTGTGCCGCGCGGGCCGGCCACCGCGCTCACGGCCGTCCTCGGGTTCGTGGTCATGGGGCTGATCGGGTGGTTCGTGACCTGGCAGGTCATGGAGAACATCGACGACCTCTCCAACCAGGTCCAGGACGGCATCGACGAACTGCGCAAGTGGCTGCTGAACAGCCCCTTCCACGTCACGGACAAGCAGATCAACCAGATCGCCAAGAACCTGCGCGAGGCGATCGGCGCGAACACCGACCAGATCACCTCGGCGGGCCTAGAGGGCGTCACGGTCGTGGTGGAGGCGCTGACCGGCATCCTGCTGACCGTCTTCTCGACGCTCTTCCTGCTCTACGACGGCCGGCGCATCTGGGAGTGGTCGCTGAAGCTGGTCCCCGCGGCCGCCCGTCCGGGTGTCGCCGGGGCCGGACCGCGCGCCTGGCGCACCCTCACGGCCTACGTCCGCGGCACGGTGATCGTCGCCCTGATCGACGCCATCTTCATCGGCCTGGGCATCTACTTCCTCGACGTCCCGATGGCCGTGCCGCTGGCCGTGTTCATCTTCCTCTTCTCCTTCATCCCGCTGGTCGGCGCGGTGGCCTCGGGCGCGCTGGCGGTCCTCGTCGCGCTGGTCACCCAGGGTGTCTTCACGGCCGTCATGACCCTGGCCGTGGTCCTCGCGGTGCAGCAGATCGAGGGTCACGTCCTCCAGCCGTTCATCCTGGGCCGTGCGGTGCGGGTGCACCCGCTGGCGGTGGTCCTGTCGGTCGCGGCGGGCGGCATGATCGCGGGCATCGGCGGCGCGGTGGTCGCGGTGCCGCTGGTGGCGGTGACCAACACGGTGGTCGGCTACCTGCGTTCGTACGCCCAGGGTCCTGCCCTGCGCACGTCCCCCGTGCCGCGGGGCGCGACGGTGCTGGACGCGGCCCCGGTGGACCCGCCGGTCGTCCCGCCGGAGCAGCCCTGAGGGGACAACGGGAAGGGCCCCGCCCACCGCGAGGGTGAACGGGGCCCGGGAGCGTGACGCGGGCGGAGTTACTCCGCCAGCACCGCCTCCGCGTCCAGCGTGACGCCGACCGCCTGGATCACCGAGGCGATCTTGAAGGCCTCCTGGACGACCTCACGGTCGACGCCGGCCTTGCGCAGCACCTGCTCGTGCGAGTCGAGGCACATGCCGCAGCCGTTGATCGCGGACACCGCGAAGGACCACAGCTCGAAGTCGACCTTGTCGACGCCCGGGTTGCCGATGACGTTCATCCGCAGTCCCGCGCGCAGGGTGCCGTACTCGTGGTCCGACAGCAGGTGCCGGGTGCGGTAGAAGACGTTGTTCATCGCCATCACCGCGGCGGCGGCCTTGGCCGCCGTGTACGCCTCGGGCGACAGGTTCGCCCTGGCCTCGGGCGCCAGCTCGCGCAGCACGATCGGCGAGCGCGAGGCGATCGCCGTCGCCAGCACCGTGCCCCACAGCTGCTGGGCCGACAGGTCGGAGTTGCCGATGACCGAACCCAGGTTGAGCTTCAGGTCCTTGGCGTAGTCCGGGACGAGGGACTTCAGGGAGTCGAGGGACATGCCTCACTCACCGGCCAGCAGCGCGCCCGCGTCCAGCGTCTCGTCGCCCTTGGTCCAGTTGCACGGGCAGAGCTCGTCCGTCTGGAGCGCGTCCAGGACCCGCAGGACCTCCTTGGGGTTACGGCCGACGGAACCGGCGGTCACCATGGAGAACTGGATCTCGTTGTTCTGGTCGACGATGAAGACGGCGCGCTTGGCGAAGCCGTCCTCGCCCTCGATGCCGAGGTCGCGCATGAGCTCGTGCTTGGAGTCGGCCATCATCGGGAACGGCAGGTCACGCAGGTCGTCGTGGTCCTTGCGCCAGGCGTGGTGCACGAACTCGGAGTCACCGGAGAAGCCGAGGACCTGGGCGTCACGGTCGGCGAACTCGTCGTTCAGCTTGCCGAAGGCCGCGATCTCGGTCGGGCACACGAAGGTGAAGTCCTTGGGCCACGCGAAGACGATCTTCCACTTGCCCTCGTAGGTCTTGTGGTCGATCGTCTCGAACTCCTTGCCCTTCTCCAGCGAGACGCAGGCAGTCAGTTCGAACTCGGGGAACTTGTCACCGACAGTGAGCACAGGCTCTCCTTGCAGCGAAGAAAAACCCCTTGTGGGGGCGTTTCTCATGGGTTGGATCGGTTCGATGGTGGCACAGGCTGCATTGATTAGGGAAATAGCTACACTCTGTGGTGTTGATCGGAGGTGGTTATTAGTGACCATGAGTGCGGGACACAAGAGACGGCAGCCCAGCCTCGCCCAGCTGCGCGCCTTCGCCGCCGTCGCCGAGCATCTGCACTTCCGTGACGCGGCCGCGGCCATCGGCATGAGCCAGCCCGCGCTCTCCGGCGCCGTCTCCGCGCTGGAGGAGACGCTGGGCGTGACGCTGCTGGAGCGTACGACCCGCAAGGTGCTGCTCTCGCCCGCGGGCGCGCGTCTCGCCGTACGCGCGAAGGCCGTACTGGAGGAGGTCGGCGCCCTGATGGAGGAGGCGGAGGCGGTGCGCGCCCCCTTCACCGGCGTGCTGCGCCTCGGGGTCATCCCCACTGTCGCGCCGTACCTCCTGCCCACCGTCCTGCGCCTGGTCCACGACCGCTATCCGCTGCTCGACCTCCAGGTCCACGAGGAGCAGACCGCGAACCTCCTCGACGGCCTGGCCACCGGCCGGCTCGACCTGCTGCTGCTCGCGGTGCCCCTCGGCGTGCTCGGCACGGTCGAGATCCCGCTGTTCGACGAGGACTTCGTGCTCGTCACCCCGCTCGGCCACCGGCTCGGCGGCCGGACGGAGATCCCGCGCGAGGCGCTCAGGGAGCTGAACCTGCTGCTCCTTGACGAGGGCCACTGCCTGCGCGACCAGGCCCTGGACATCTGCCGCGAGGCCGGTCGCGAGAACGCGCCGGTGACCACGACCGCGGCCGGTCTGTCCACCCTCGTCCAGCTCGTCGCCGGCGGTCTCGGCTGCACCCTGCTGCCGCGCACCGCCGTGAAGGTGGAGACGACCCGCAGCACCGAGCTGCTCACCGGCTTCTTCGCCGATCCCGCCCCGACCCGCAGGATCGCGCTCGCCATGCGGACCGGGGCCGCGCGCGGTGCCGAGTACCAGGAACTGGCGGCCGCGCTGCGGGAGGCGCTGCGTCCGCTGCCGGTGCGGGTGCTCGACCAGGGCGTCTGAAAACCTCAACCAATCGTTCAAATGCGCGCCGAACAAATCTCCTCGAGTGACCGGGTGCGTCAACTTCCATCACCTGGCGACAGGTAGGAAGACCCCCTCCGGAATACGCTCCCGCGCTGATACACATACCCCCTCAGCGTTATGCGTCAGCCGTATGTGCGAAATCCCAAGGGGAGTGATGTCGGGCATTCGTGAGGGCACTCGGGATTCTCTCGGCCGGGTCGGATACGACCTGTTGTCGCGCTCGCTGATGGACTGCGGGCGGGAATGGTTCACCGGGGAACTGCGGGTGGCGGGTTCACCCGGGGGCAGCTTTCACCTGCGCAACGGACTGGTCGTCTCGGTCGAGAGCCCGGGCGCCCCGGGCCCCGGCGCCCTGCTGCTGCGCTCCGGCCGGGTCACCGGCGAGCAGTGGGACGAACTGATGCGCGAGTCCGGCGGCTCGCGCTGGCCGGCCGACGGGCTGATCGCCCACGGGTACGCCGGAGCCGCCCAGCTCAGGGTGGTCTGCATGATGGCCCTGCAGGACGCGACGTTCGCGATCGTGGCCGGCCGGGTCGACGACTGCGAACCCGCCGAGGGGGCCGAGCCGCCCGTCGCCCCGGTCGCCGTGGGCGAGGCGTCGGCCCGGCTGCTCCAGGACGCGACCCGCAAACTGGCCGCCCTCGTCGCACTGCCGTACCCGGTACGGCCGGACCTGGAACGGCCCGTGCCCGCCCTGCTCTCCCGCGCCGGAGTGCGGCTGAGCGAGTTGCAGAGCGAGCTGCTCGTCCACGCCGACGGCCGGCGCACCGCCCGCGACCTGGCCTTCCGTACCGGACGCGGGGTCTACACCGTCTCGGTCGAACTCGCCCGGATGCTCGGCGAAGGGCTGCTGGAGTGCGCCGACGCGCCCTCGCCGATCCCGGTCCGGCTGCCGCCCGACTTCCAGGGCGTCCACCCCAGGGAGGCGCCCCCGCCGCCCGAACCGCCTCCGCGACCCGAGTCGGCCCCGCGACCCACCGAGCTGCCCCGCAGGAAAGCCCACCGCGAAATGAACACCCTGTCCCCCCACATGAAAAAGAAGAACAGATGCGATCGGAATTAGGGGAGTTGCATATATGGACCACAAGGCCCTCGCGCAGGAAATGCGCGGCCTGCGCGAGCAGGTGGCCGGCATCACCGACACCGCGGTGGCCGCCGCCGACGGACTGCTCATCGCGGCGGACACCGCCGACTCCATCGACCCGGAGGGCCTGGCCGCCCTCGCGGCGGCGGGGCTGGGACTCGCCCGCCGTACCGCCGACGCCACCGACCGGGGTGCCCTGCACCGGACGGTGACGTACGGCAGCCACGGCTGTGCCGCTTTCTACGCCGTCGGCGACACCGCGCTGATGGTCGTACTCGGTGACGAGGGCATGGACGTGGACCGCCTGCACATGGCGACCCAGCCGACCCTGAGCAGGATCGGCTCGATCCTCACCGCGCAGGACAGCAAAGCCCCCGAGGGAGTGTGAAGGGATGGCGACGAAGCGAATGTCCCCAGGTTTCTCCGACCAGGTGATGGGCCTGGTCAAGTCTCTGCGTACCGATGCCCCCGACTGCGTCGCGGCCGGCGCGGTCGACATGTCCACCGGGATGCTGCTGTCGTACGAGACCGTCGACAACCATCCGCCGGAGGTGCTCGACCTGCTGGCGGGAGCGACTCTCGACCTGTTCCAGGGCCGTACCGTCGTGATGATCGAGGACGTCTTCAAGGAGCGTCGCGGCATCGCCTCCGACTCCCACTTCTTCCAGGAGATCCTGGTCAACAGCGAGAACCTCACCCACCTGTTCATCCGGATGAACGAGCAGCAGGACGTCGTCGCCGTGGTGGTCTGCCGCAAGTCGGTGAACGTCGGCATGCTGTTCGCCCAGGTCCGCCGGGTGGTGCGGGAGTACAGCCTCTGAGCACGGCGCGGGCCCCTCCCACCGGAGGGGCCCGCGACCGGCACCGCTCGCTACTCCGTGCGCAGCCCGTCGGGCCGCATCAGCCGCAGCAGCGGCGGCAGGCTGGACAGGGTCACCACCAGGACGACCATGGCGCCGAAGCCGGTCATCGCCAGGACGCTCGCCCAGTCGATCCGTACCGCGGTCGCCGTCATCCGCAGCAGCACCGCGCCCAGCCCCAGGCCCACCGTCATCGCCAGCAGCAGACCGAGCGTGATCGGTATCGCCGTCTGCCACAGCACCGACAGGCCCAGCGTGCGCCGCCGGGTGCCGAAGGCGACCAGCGCCGACAGCAGCTTCCTGCGCTCGCGCAACTGCTCCAGCTGGGAGACCAGCAGACTCGCGCCGATCAGCGCCAGCACACAGGCGGCGCCCACGGACAGGCCGGTGCGGATGGAGCGGTACTGCCCGGACTGCACGGTGGACGACCAGGTCGTCGGGTCCAGCAGCGGATCGATCCGGGCGGCCGTGTTGCGTACGTACTCCTGCGCGTCGCGCACGCCCGGGTCGAGACGGAGGAAGACCCGCCCGTAGACGCCCGCCGCGGCCCCCGCGGGCAGCGCCGACGGCGTGAACAGGAAACCGCCGCGCTTGATACCGGTCGGGTCGGGGCGCGACTGCGCCTGCTTCAGCCCCTGCGGCACCGGCCAGGCGACGGGGTTGCTGTCCTTGTCCTCGGCGCCGTCGGCGGGGTCGAGGTACAGCGTGCCGGACTTCGCCAGTTGCCGTGTGCTGTCGTCGTAGTCGGCGCCGCTCAGTACGAAGGCGTCGCCCTCGCGGCAGGACGGCAGCGCCGCCACCTCGCGCAGGGCCGCGCAGTCGCCCACGGTCACCTGGGCGTTCAGCTCGGCGGACATCCGCCGCTCGCCGACGCTCCCCTCGGACAGCGCGACGGCTCCGCGTACCCCGCGGGTGGCGGTCATGTCCTTCACCACGCGCGCCGCCGGGATCCCGGCCGGCACGTTCACCGACATCTGCGCCCGGGTCACGTCCTGGCCGGTCGCCTTGGTGTAGTCCGCCTCCACCCCGGTGAACAGCATCTGCAACGCGATCGCGCCGGCCACCGCCACGGCGATGCCGTTGACCATGCGAGCCGCCGTGCCGCTGCTCAACTGGAGTCTGCGCACGGCCAGTTGCCAGGCGACCCCGCCCGAGTTCAACCGGGCGACGACCGCCTCGACGGCCCAGGGCAGCAGGGCGGTGATCCCGACGAGCAGCAGCAGCACACCGCCGGTTACCAGGTACTGGTTGAAGTTCCCGTTCGAGCCGCCCTGGCCGAACATCGGGTAGAGCAGCGCCAGTCCGCCGGCCGGCAGCAGCAGCCGCCACCACAGCCGGCGCCGCGGGGGCCGGGCCGTGCGCACCACGCCGAGCGGCTCGATGACCACCCCGCGCAGCGCGAACAGCGTGACCAGCACGGCGGCCGCCGGGACGGCGACGGCGACCAGCACGGCGAGCGCGGGGGAGGGGTTCAGATAGCTCGGGAACACACTGACCCGGAACACCTCGCCGTTGCCCGCGATCTGACGTCCGATCAGGAAGAAAACGGCACCCAGGACCAGTCCGAGGAGCGCGCCCGCGAGCGCCTCGCCGGCCGCGATCCGCCGTACCATCCGGCCGTCCGAGCCGATCAGCCGCAGCGCCGCGAGCCGCTGGTCGCGCCGCTCGCCGCCGAAGCGTACGGCGGTGGCGATGAACACGGCGACCGGCATCAGCAGCACCACGAACATGACCAGGACCAGCAGGAGCAGCACCGGGTCGGTGCCCGACTCGGCGAACGGATGGGGTTCGCCGAAGGCGCTGATCCGGGCCACGTTCGGCGGGTCGATCCGCGCGGCGAGGCCGTCGGCGCCCGCGTAGTAGGCGAGTTCGTGCGCGCCGATGAGCCCGCTCTCCGTGATGGTCCCGGTGATCCGGTACGGCAGCCGCTCGCGCAGCAGCCGGCCGTCGTCGGAGGAGAGCAGTTCCTTCAGCGCGGGGGAGACCACCATCTCGCCCGGCGCCGGGAACGCCCGCAGCCCCGGCGGCAGCGGCGCCCGGGACCCCTCGGGCTGCATCAGCCGGCCGCGTACGTCCTCGCCGCGGTAGGTGGAGTCGATGTCCGCGATCACCAGCGTGTCGTCGGCCGCGGGCTTCGGGTTGTAGTCGTACGTGTAGTCCCGCCGCGCCTGCTCGCGCTCGTGCCGCACGCTCAGCGCGTTCGGCAGGGCGGTGGTGAGCAGCAGCAGCGCCACCCCCAGACCCACGCCGACCGCGGTGAGCAGGGTCCGCACCCAGCCCTCGCGCCCGCCGGTGAAGGCGAACCGGACCCCCATGGCCAGATCCCGGGACCAGCCCCAGGACCGCGACCCGTCCGGAGCGCGCAGGTTCCCCCGCTGCACGCTCATACGGCCCGCTCCATGTCCCGGGACCTGCCGTCGCGTACGACGATCTCGCGGTCGGAGTAGGCGGCCACCCGGGCCTCGTGCGTGACCAGCACGACGGCCGCGCCCGAGGTGCGGGCCGCGTCGGTGAGCAGCTCCATCACCCGCTCGCCGTTGAGGGAGTCCAGGGCGCCGGTGGGCTCGTCGGCGAAGACCACCCGGGGGCCGGTGACCAGGGAGCGCGCCACGGCGACCCGCTGTCCCTGGCCGCCGGAGATCTCGCCGGGCCGCTTGGCCGCGAGGTCGTCCACCTCCAGCCGCTCCATCCAGCCCAGGGCGGCCTTCTCGGCGGCCTTGCGGGAGGTGCCGTTCAGCCGCAGCGGCAGGGCGACGTTCTCGACGCAGGTCAGCTCGGGCACGAGCCGGCCGAACTGGAAGACGAACCCGAACTCCGAGCGGCGCAGCGCGCTGCGCCGGGTGTCGCTCATGGTCGCCATCTCCTGGCCGTCGTACAGGATCGACCCGGAGTCGGGCGTGACGATCCCGGCGAGACAGTGCAGCAGTGTCGACTTGCCGGATCCGGAGGGCCCCATCACGGCGACGACCTCGCCGGGGTGGATGGAGAACCCGGCGCCGTCGAGGGCGACCGTGGGTCCGTAGGTCTTGCGCAGGTCCTGGGCGGTCAGCAGGGAGCCGGCGGGGGCGGTCATTCGGCCACCGCCTCGGCGAGCCGGTCCAGGCGGGCGGCGGTCAGTTCGAGCCAGCGCAGGTCGGCCTCCAGGTGGAACAGTGCGTGGTCGCAGATGAGCTGGTCGGCGAGGTCGCCCTTGCGCTTGCGGTCGGTGAGGATGCGCATGCTGCGCAGGTGCTCGGACCGCTGGGCGTCGAGGATGTCGGCGGCGTCGCGGCGGGTGAGGAGCGCGAGGACGATCTTCGTGTAGAGCGTCGACTGGAGGTAGAGCTCGGGCTTCTCCGGCGTCGCGAGCCAGCGCTCCACGTCGGTGATCCCGGCGTCGGTGATGGCGTAGCGCTTGCGCTCGGGGCCGCCGCCCGCCTCGATCCCGTCGACTTCGACGAGTCCGTTCTTCAGCAGGCGGGACATCGTCGAGTAGACCTGGCCGTAGTGCAGCGGCCGGTCGTGACCGAACTTCTCGTCGAAGGCCCGCTTGAGGTCGTAACCGTGGCGTGGCCCGGACTCCAGGAGCCCTAGGAGGGTGTGACCGATGGACATGCCGATGACTCTACACACCGTGTATACGTCGTGTGTATACGCGGCCGGCGCCGGCCGCGGGGACGGGGGTGCGGATGCCCCCGGACGGGCCGGAGTGCGCAGGTGGCAGCCGATTGTCACGGTTCTGCCACACGAACGCGGCTGCTCGGGCCGCCGAGGTTTCGGGGCGGGGCCGCCGGGGGCGGCCGGGGGTCTCGCGGTCGTGCTGCCGGGGTCGGCCGCGGGGCGGGGGCGGGGACCTCGCGCGGGTGTGGCTCGGGGCGGCCGGGAGCGCGGCTCCTCAGCCGGCCGGGGGTCGTGTGCCGGGGGCGTCCGGGCCGGTGCCGCCCGGTTCGGGCCGGGGGCCGGGAGCGGCGTCGCGGGGCGGGCGGCCGCGGCGGGCGATCGGACCCGCCTCGCCGGGCAGGCGTCCGGCCTCCGCCAGCGCCCTGCGCAGCAGGAACTCGATCTGGGCGTTGGCCGAGCGCAGCTCGTCCCCGGCCCACCGGGCCAGCGCCTCGTACACCGACGGGTCGAGGCGCAGCAGCCCCTGCGAGCGCTGCTGCGGCCGACGCTGGGGGGACGGCCCCCCGGAGGGATCCGTCACTGGTAGAGGGTCCCGGTGTTCAGGACCGGCTGCGGCGCCCGGTCTCCGCACAGCACGACCATCAGGTTCGACACCATCGCCGCCTTCCGCTCCTCGTCCAGCTCCACGATGCCCTGCTCGGCGATCCGGGCCAGGGCCGCCTCGACCATGCCCACCGCGCCGTCCACGATCTGCCGCCGGGCCGCGACGACCGCACCGGCCTGCTGCCGCTGGAGCATCGCGGAGGCGATCTCCGGAGCGTAGGCGAGATGCGTGAAGCGGGACTCGATGATCTGCACACCCGCAGCCGCCACGCGCGCGTGCAGCTCGGCGGCGAGCTTCTCGGTGATTTCCTCGGCGTTGCCGCGCAGCGAGAGCCCGCCCTCGTCATGGGCGTCGTACGGGTACTCGATGGCGATGTGCCGCACGGCCGCCTCGGTCTGGGTGGAGACGAACTCCAGGTAGTTGTCCACCTCGAAGGTGGCCTGCGCGGTGTCCCTGACCTTCCAGACCACCACGGCCGCCAGCTCGATCGGGTTGCCGTAGGCGTCGTTGACCTTCAGGACGGCGGTCTCGTGGTTGCGTACCCGCGTCGAGATCTTGGTGCGCGAGGTGAAGGGGTTCACCCAGCGCAGTCCGTCCTCGCGGATCGTCCCGCGGTAGCGGCCGAACAGCTGGACCACCCGGGCCTCGCCCGGCGCCACCGTGTTCAGCCCGCACATGGCGAGGAACGCGCAGAGCCCGACCAGGATGCCGACGGCGACCAGTGCGGCCTGGGCGCCGCCGCCCACCGCCGACCCGGCCGCGACCAGTGCGGCGGCCGCCCCCAGCCCGAGCAGCCCGAGCAGCAGCGCGAGACCGCCGCCGATGCTGTGCGCGGTGAACTCCCGTACCTGCGGCGCCGGCATCTCCGGCATGTCGGCGGTGGCCGACGGATCGAGTGCGGACATGACTGGTCCCCCGTTTCCTGGACTTCCGCCGGCGTCTGCTCCGCTAGCGTCTGCTTATCTAAGTGATATCACTTATCACGCTCATGGCAACCCTTGAGCCCTTCCGAACGTCGGTTCCCTTGAGACGGGGTGCTGATTGTCACGTCCGTAAAAGACCGGATCGGCAGCCCTTTGTCATAGAGAGCGGTGTTAGCTTTCTGAGCTGACCTGTACCCCCGGGCACTGGTGTGACAGCCGAGACGAAGCGGAGCGAGCGGACTCATGGGACGAGCGGACGAGAGACGAGCGCGGCAACGGGGCGGCCGCCGCGCTGCGCCCAGGGACCGCTCGCCCCAGGCGGCACACGACGAGGGACCGGTCGTCGTCGGTCACGGCCGCGCGGCGGCGCGCCGGGCGGGCGCGGGCGCCAAGCCCGCGAAGAAGAGCTTCATACGCAGGATGTTCACCTGGAAGAAGATTCTCGGTACCTTCCTGGGCCTGTGCCTGCTCGGCATCGGCGGCTTCATCGCGCTCTACATGATGATCGACATCCCCGCGGGGAACGACGCCGCCAAGCAGGAGAGCAACGTCTACAAGTACAGCGACGGCTCCGTCATGACCCGTGACGGCGAAGTCAACCGGGAGGTCGTCGACATCTCCCATGTGCCCGAGCCCGTCCGGATGACCTTCGTCGCCGCCGAGAACAAGTCCTTCTTCAAGGACAACGGCGTCGACCTCAAGGGCACCGCGCGCGGTCTGCTCAACACGCTCTCCGGCAAGGGTGCGCAGGGCGGTTCGACGATCACCCAGCAGTACGTCAAGAACTACTACCTGACCCAGGACCAGACGGTCACGCGCAAGCTGAACGAGCTGGTCATCTCGCTGAAGCTGGACCGCGAGAAGTCCAAGGACTACATCCTCGCCGGCTACATCAACACCAGCTACTACGGCCGCAACGCCTACGGCATCCAGGCCGCCGCCCAGGCCTACTACCGCGTCGACGCCGACCGGCTCAGCGTCGAGCAGGGCGCCTACCTCGCCGCGCTGCTCCAGGCGCCCAGCCAGTACGACTGGGAGGTCGCCAGCGACACCGGCAAGCGGCTCGTCACCCAGCGCTGGAACTACGTCCTCGACAACATGGTCGGGGAGGGCTGGCTGAAGAAGACCGACCGCGACGCCATGAAGTTCCCGGTGCCCCAGAAGTCCAGGCCCGCCCCCGGTCTCGGCGGCCAGAAGGGCTACCTGGTCAAGGCGGCCAACAGTGCCCTGGAGAAGCAGCTCGTCGAGCAGGGCGTCGCCGAGAACGCCAAGCAGGCGGAGGACATGGTCGGCCGCGGTGGCTGGACCATCACACTGAACATCAGCAAGAAGAAGCAGGCGGCGCTGGAGAAGGCCGTCAAGGAGCAGCTGACCAGCAAGCTCGACGGCAAGAAGCGCAAGGTCGACGCCGACGTCCAGGCCGGTGCCGTCTCGGTCGACCCGAAGACCGGCGCGGTCGTCGCGATGTACGGCGGCGTCGACTACTACAAGCACTACTACAACAACGCGACCCGGGTGGACTACCAGCCCGCCTCCACCTTCAAGCCGGTCATCCTCGCGGCCGCCCTGGACGAGGGCGCCAGGACGCAGGACGGCAAGCCGATCACCACGAACACGATCTACGACGGCACGAGCAAGCGGCCCGTCAAGGGCAGCGACATCGGCTTCGCCCCGGAGAACGAGGACGACCAGGACTACGGCCCCATCACCGTGCAGACGGCGATGAACCAGTCGGTCAACTCCGCCTTCGCCCAGCTCGGCGTCGACGTGGGCATGGACAAGGTGCTCAAGGTGGCCGACGACCTGGGCATGGACACCAAGAAGCTGAAGGCGGTGCCCGCGCAGACCCTGGGCACCATGGGGGCCAGCCCGCTCCAGATGGCCGGCGTCTACGCCACCCTCGACAACCACGGCAAGAAGGTCACCCCGGCCCTGATCAAGTCCGTCGAGCACATCTCCCGCACGGTCACCATGCCGGACCCGATCGGCGACGAGGTCATCAGCCGCGAGGCCGCCGACACCGTCACCTCGGTGCTGACCGGCGTGGTCGACGACGGTACGGCCAAGAAGTCGGTGCGCGACAACCCCAATCGCAACGGGCAGAAGGTCGCGGGCAAGACCGGTACCTCCGACAACAACAAGTCGGCCTGGTTCACCGGCTACACGCCGAGCCTGGTCACCTCGGTCGGCCTGTTCGGCGAGAACGCCAAGAACGGCGCCCAGGTGCCCCTCACCGGCGCGACCGGCCTGCTCCCCGGCGTCGGCCGCGTCAACGGTGGCGGATACCCGGCGCAGATATGGGCCGCGTACACCTTCGGGGTGCAGACCAAGGTCACCCAGTTCGAGCTGGAGACCGACCAGGGCGCGGCGGTACAGCCGACCCTCTCCCCGACCCCCTCGGACTCGGTGTCGGAGTCCCCCTCGGAGTCCCCGACGACCGAGGCGCCCTCGCAGAGTCCGACGACCCAGAAGCCGACGCAGACGCCCACCCAGACGCCTACGCAGACGCCGACCACCGAGGAACCGACGCAGACGCCGACCGAGACACCGACGGACGGCGTCGACGACCCGCTCGGTCTGAGCGGACAGTGACCGCATGAAGAGGGGGGCGGCGGGGCCGCCCGCGCCCCCCCCCCGCGGCCGCCGCGCCCCGCAGACCGCGGGCGCCCCTCTTCACATTCATACGTGTACGGGACTCATCCCTGTACGGGACTCATCCCTGTACGGGACTCATCCCGGTACGGGCGTCCGCCTCAGCCCCGGTTCAGTTCGAACCAGACCACCTTGCCCGTGCTCAGCCGGGTCGCACCCCACCGTCTGGCCAGCTTGTTCACCAGATACAGCCCGCGGCCGCCCTCGTCCGTGTGCCGTGCCTGGCGCAGCCGCGGCAACTGTGGAACGTCGTCGCCGACCTCGCAGCGCAGCACATCGGTACGCAGCAGCCGCAGCGTGACCGGCCGCGACGCATAGCGCACCGCATTGGTCACCACCTCGCTGACCAGCAGCTCCACGGAGTCGGTGAGCTCCTCCATGCCCCAGCGCGACAGCGCGCGCCGGGCGAGCCGGCGGGCCCGGCCGGGAGCCGCGTCCTCCGGCTCCAGGAACCAGTACGCCACATCGCTCGGCGCGATCCCGTCGAAACGGGCGGCGAGCAGCGCGATGTCGTCGTCCCGGTCGCCCGGACCGAGCATGTCGAGCACCTCGTCGCACAGCGCCTCCAGCGGCGGCGGGTGATCGGGGCCGGTGAGCTGCGCGGTCGCGGCCAGCTTCTCGCGCAGCTGCTCTATGCCGGTCCACACGTCCCGCAGCCGCGACTCCACCAGCCCGTCGGTGTACAGCAGCAGCGTCGCCCCGGCCGGGGCGTCCAGCTCCACCGCCTCGAAGTCGACACCGCCGACCCCGATGGGCGCGCCCGCGGGCACCCGCAGCACCTCCGCCCGGCCGCCCAGGTGCAGCAGCACCGGCGGCGGATGCCCGGCGTTGGCGATGGTGATCCGGTGCGAGACCGGGTCGTAGACGGCGTACAGACAGGTCGCCATGCGGTCGGTGCCCAGCCGCTGCGCCTGCTCGTCGAGGTGGTGCAGCACCTCCTGCGGCGGCAGGTCCAGACCGGCGAGGGTCTGCGCGGTCGTGCGCAGCTGGCCCATGATGGCCGCCGACGTCATGGAGTGCCCCATCACGTCGCCGACGACCAGCGCCACCCGGCTGCCCGGCAGCGGGATCGCGTCGTACCAGTCGCCGCCGACCCGGGCGGTCTCCGCGGCGGGCAGATAACGCGACGCCAGCCGCACACCCGTGGGGCGCGGCAGCGTCTCCGGCAGCATGGTGCGCTGGAGCTCGTCGGCGATGTACGCCTCCCGCCCGTACAGCACCGCCTTGTCGATGCCGAGCGCGCTGTGCGTGGCGAGCTGGGCGGCGACCAGCAGGTCGTCCGCCTCGAAGGCGATGCGCTCGGGGCGGCGCAGGAACACCGCGGCCCCGATCACCCGGCGCCGGCCGCGCAGCGGCGCAAGGATCGCCCGCTGACCGCTGGGCACGACCAGTTCCCCGCCGTCACCGAGGAGTTCCGGCAGCGCGGCCCGGGCGGCCGGGGTGTCGGCGAACACCGGACGCACCCCGCGCAGCACCTCGGCGAGCGCGCCGCCGGGCCGCACCTCGCACAGCTCGGCGGTGACGGCCGACAGCTCGGTGAGCTCGGGCGGCTGCTCCGGCTGGGGCGCCGAGGCGAACCCGTTCTCGGTGTCGCGCTCCTCCGGGATCCGGTCGGTGCGCCGCAGCCGCAGCACGACGGGACCCGTGGGCCGCTCGTCGCCGACCGGCAGAGGGTCGCGCAGATACACCAGGATGGCGTCGCTGAAGGTGGGCACGGTGGCCCGGCACAGCCCCATCACGATCTCGTCCAGGTCCAGGCCCCGGGCGATCCGCCGGGTCGCGGCCCCGACGAAGCGCAGCCGGTCCCCGTCCCGCCGCATCGGCGTGGGCTTGCCGGGCGTCAGACCCTGCCCGGTGCGCCGCTCCTGCCCCCGCCCGGCGTCCCGCCCGTCGACCGAAGGCGCGGCGCCGCCCGGCTGGGCCGGGATGGCCTCGGGCGCGGGGCGCGGCCGATGGGTGCCGGTCTCCGCGACGGCGGGCTGGGAGTGCTCGGGGTCGCCGCCGGACTGGTCCTTGCCGCACGGCGCCGCCGCCCCCGGCGTCTCGCCGGACCGCGCCTGGGCGCCCCGGTCGGACTGGGCCGACGGGGCGGACTGGGCCGACGGGGCGGACTGGGGCGTTAAGGCGGCGCCACCGGGGGTGCGGGCCGGTGCCGGGGCACGCAGGAGCGCCCCGCGGGGGTCCGTGGGGTCGACGCCCGGCTGCGGGCGTTCGTAGGAGGTGGGCTGCTCCGTCACGCGTGTCGAATCCGTCCGTCCGGGGCTGCGCGCCGCGCGCGCAGTTCGTCCCGCAGAAAACCCGATACCCGGAATACCTGCCCCAGGAACGGAATTGCCGCGTGACCAGAGGTTGTTGCCGTGCCACAGGCGATGCGGGCGAACCCCGAACCGGCGCGGCCGGCGGCTCTGCCCGTGCCGAGCCGGCCCCGGGCGCAGCCCGGACCGGTGTTGCCCTCGTACCCCTCGCTCACGTCCTGCCGCCCCTCGGTGACGTTCGGTCAGGCTCGGTGCCTGCTCCGGGAGTTGCCGCTGTGCGCCCTTGCGGAGGACGATCCTACGTTTCGTGCCCGGGGGCATATCAAGGGTCTCATGAGGACACGTGCGCGGGCGTACGGTCCCAGTCCTCCGGCAGCAACGGTACGGCCCAGGACGGATCCGGGCGCCAGTGCTGCCAGCCCTGGCTGTACGGCGCACCCCAGGCCCGGATCACCTCCACCGCGTCCCGCCCCGCCGCCCGCACCCGTTCGGCGAGGTCGGGGTCCATCAGCCCGTCCCGCTGGGCCTGCGCGAACTCGTCCTCGTCGCGCCAGTGCCAACTGCGGTCCGGGTGCACGGAGATGTCCAGAAAGTGATCCTCGGAGTCCACGCCGCCCTCCCAGCGGGCCAGCGGTTCCTCAAGGTTCACGTACCAGTTCTTGAACTCCCAGCCCGGTTCCCAGAACAGCCACACCGACCACGGCTCACCGGGCCGGGCCAGCTTCAGCACCCCCGTGCCCAGCCACCGGCTGCTGCGGGCCACCCGCGGCTTGGTGTAACGCGACTCCAGCGGTTCGACGTGCACCGGGGTGCCGTCGGCGAGCACGGGCCGCATGCACTCGGTGCCCGGCGCCATCCACACCGCGAGCACCTCCTCGTCGTCCCGGGCCACGGTGACGGGCCGCGCGATATGGAAGCGCTTGCCGCCGTTCTCCCGGTAGCGCCACAGGATCTGACTCCCGGGCGCCCAGAAACCCGCCGAACCGCCCGTCCCCATGCGTCTCATCACTTCACCGTCTGCCATGTACAGATATTAGGTGTCAGGGGCATACGACGCTGCGGGACCGGAAATGGTTCACACCCGCGGGGGTCCCGGTTCGCCAACCGTCACGGGCGCGTCATACGCAGGACATCCAGCGCCTCGTCGAGCTGCTCCAGCGTGAGGTCGCCGCGCTCCACGTACCCGCCCTCCAGCACGACCTGCCGGATCGTCCGCCGCTGCGCCAGCGCCTTCTTGGCCACCTTCGCCGCCTCCTCGTACCCGATGTACTTGTTCAGGGGCGTGACCACGGACGGCGAGGACTCGGCGTACTCCAGGGCGCGTTCCCGGTGGGCGACGATCCCGTCCACGGTCCGGTCGGCGAGCAGCCGCGACACCCGGGCGAGCAGCCGGATCGACTCCAGCACGTTCCTGGCGATCACCGGCAGCATCACATTGAGCTCGAAGTTGCCCGCGGCCCCGGCCACGGCGACGGCGGTGTCGTTCCCGGTCACCTGCGCCGCGACCATCAGCACGGCTTCCGGGATCACCGGATTGACCTTGCCGGGCATGATCGAGGAGCCCGGCTGGAGGTCGGGCAGCGAGATCTCGGCGAGCCCGGTCCGCGGCCCGGAGGCCATCCACCGCAGATCGTTCGCGATCTTGGTCAGGGAGACCGCCACGGTCCTGAGCTGCCCGCTGGTCTCCACGATCGCGTCCCGGGCGCCCTGCGCCTCGAAGTGGTCGCGCGCCTCGGTGAACGGCAGCCCGGTCGCGGCGGCCACCTCCGCGATGACCGCGGCGGAGAACCCGGGCGGGGTGTTGATCCCGGTGCCGACGGCGGTGCCGCCCAGCGGCAGTTCGGCGAGCCGGGGGAGAGAGGCGGTGAGCCGTTCGACGCCGTACCGCACCTGGGCCGCGTACCCGCCGAACTCCTGCCCCAGTGTCACGGGCGTGGCGTCCATCAGATGCGTCCGCCCCGACTTCACCACGTCGGCGAACTCCTCGGCCTTGCGGCCCAGCGCGGCGGCCAGATGCTCCAGGGCCGGGATCAGCTCACGGGTGACGGCGGCGGTGGCGGCGATGTGGATCGACGACGGGAAGACGTCGTTGGACGACTGCGAGGCGTTGACGTGGTCGTTGGGATGCACGTCCCGGCCGAGCCGCTCGCTCGCCAGCGTCGCGATCACCTCGTTGGTGTTCATGTTCGACGAGGTGCCCGAACCCGTCTGGAACACGTCCACCGGGAAGTGCTCGTCCCAGGTGCCCGCGGCGACCTCGGCGGCGGCCTCCTGGATCGCGTCCGCCACCTCCTGGCCGAGCACCCCCAGCTCGGCGTTGACCTTCGCGGCCGCCCCCTTGATCCGCGCGAGCGCCTCGATGTGCGCCCGCTCGATCCGCTGTCCGGAGACCGGGAAGTTCTCCACGGCCCGCTGCGTCTGGGCCCGCCACTTGGCGTGCGCGGGCACCCGGACCTCGCCCATGGAGTCGTGCTCGATGCGGTAGTCGCTCATATCCGGGACAGCACCGCGACGGGCGGGGATGTTCCCTGCCCATGGACCGCCCCGGACGGCGCCCCACTCGGCCCGTCCGGCGTTCGAGGACGAGGCCCGTCCAGGGCCGACGGGGGTCCAGGGGGCGGAGCCCCCAGGGACGGGACGGGTAGGGGCGGCGGGGGTGAGATTCACCCCCCACCGCACCCGAGGCGCTACGCCAGCCCGGGTCCCCGCACGGGAATCGACGTGAACGTCGGAGCCGGAGCGGGATCCTGGAAGAAGTCGTTGCCCTTGTCGTCGACGACGACGAAGGCCGGGAAGTCTTCGACCTCGATCTTCCAGACGGCCTCCATGCCGAGCTCCTCGTACTCGACGACCTCGACCTTCTTGATGCAGTCCTGGGCGAGACGGGCGGCGGGTCCGCCGATCGAGCCGAGGTAGAAGCCGCCGTGCGCGCCACAGGCGTCGGTGACCTGCTTGCTGCGGTTGCCCTTGGCCAGCATCACCTTGGAGCCGCCCGCCGCCTGGAACTGCTCCACGTAGGAGTCCATGCGGCCGGCCGTGGTCGGGCCGAAGGAGCCGGAGGCGTATCCCTCGGGGGTCTTCGCCGGGCCCGCGTAGTAGACCGGGTGGTCCTTCAGGTACTGCGGCATCTCCTCGCCCGCGTCGAGGCGTTCCTTGATCTTGGCGTGCGCGATGTCGCGGGCCACGACGAGCGGGCCGGAGAGCGAGAGACGGGTCTTGACCGGGTACTTCGTCAGCTCGGCGAGGATGTCGTCCATCGGCTGGTTCAGGTCGATCCGGACGACGTCGCCGGCCTCGTCCAGGTGCTCGTCCGTGGTCTCCGGCAGGAAGCGCGCCGGGTCGGTCTCCAGCTGCTCCAGGAAGACACCCTCGGCGGTGATCTTCGCGACGGCCTGGCGGTCGGCCGAGCAGGAGACGGCGATGGCGACCGGGCAGGACGCGCCGTGCCGGGGCAGCCGCACCACGCGCACGTCGTGGCAGAAGTACTTGCCGCCGAACTGCGCGCCGATGCCGATCTTCTGGGTCAGCTCGAAGACCTTCTCCTCCAGCTCCTTGTCCCGGAAGCCGTGGCCGAGCTCGGAGCCCTCGGCCGGGATCTCGTCCAGGTAGTGCGCGGAGGCGTACTTCGCGGTCTTCAGCGCGTACTCGGCGCTGGTGCCGCCGACCACGATCGCCAGGTGGTACGGCGGGCAGGCGGCCGTGCCCAGCGAACGGATCTTCTCCTCCAGGAACTTCATCATGGAGCCCTCGTTGAGGACCGCCTTCGTCTCCTGGTAGAGGAACGACTTGTTGGCCGAGCCGCCGCCCTTGGCCATGAACAGGAACTTGTAGGCGCCGCCGTCGGTGGCGTACAGCTCGATCTGCGCCGGCAGGTTGGAGCCGGTGTTCTTCTCGTCCCACATGGTCAGCGGGGCCATCTGCGAGTAGCGCA
This sequence comes from Streptomyces sp. NPDC002265, assembly GCF_040296125.1. NCBI lineage: Bacteria > Bacillati > Actinomycetota > Actinomycetes > Kitasatosporales > Streptomycetaceae > Streptomyces > Streptomyces sp. NPDC002265. The sequence goes on from NZ_JBEOWS010000042.1 coordinate 37,589, forward strand.
GGTTCAGGTTCTTGTACGCGTCGTAGATGCCACGGGAGAGGGCGGCCTCGTCGCCGCCCTCGGTGAGCACGTTCTGCCCGCGCTTGCCCATGACGATCGCCGTGCCGGTGTCCTGGCACATGGGCAGCACGCCCGCGGCCGCGATGTTCGCGTTCTTCAGCAGGTCCAGGGCGACGAACTTGTCGTTGGCCGAGGCCTCCGGGTCGTCGATGATGCGGCGCAGCTGGGCGAGGTGGGCCGGGCGCAGGTAGTGCTGGATGTCGTGGATCGCCTCCTCGGCGAGCTTGCGCAGCGCCTCGGGCTCCACCTTGAGGAACGTCCGTCCGTCGGCCTCGAAGGTGGACACACCCTCGGAGGTCACCAGCCGGTAGGGGGTGGTGTCCTCTCCCATCGGGAGCAGATCGGTGTACGCGAACTCAGGCATCTCGCCCATTCCTCACTCGGCAGACAGCGGCTGGCCTCCATTGGCAGCGTCCACCAGCGTAGAACCTGGCGTCCGCGGGGAGCCTGTGAGGTAAGGCTCACTTCGGGGGTGTCGCGATCTATCGTGTTTCGCTAGTCTGGTTCCGTGGACCTTCAGAAGCAGACCGGGACGCGCCCCGCCGCCGAGTCCCGGGGCACCGAACTGCGTGCCTCGGACGCCGACCGTGACCGCATCACCGACATCCTGCGCGACGCCATGGCCGAGGGCCGGCTGACCGCGGAGGAGCACGCCGAGCGGGTCGAGGGCGTGCTCGCCGCCAAGACGGTCGGTGAGCTGGAGGTCTTCATCCGGGACCTGCCCGCCGCCCACCACCGGGCCGCCCCGGCCTACGCCGCCGCTCCCGGCCGCCCGGCCGCGGGCGCCATCCCGGCCGACCCCGACGAGAACGTGGTCGCGGTCTTCAGCAGCGCCGTCCGCAAGGGCCGCTGGCGCGCCGGACGCCGCATCCACGCGTACGCGATCTTCGGCAGTGTCGAGATCGACCTCAGCGAGGCGCTCTTCGAGTACCAGCAGGTCGTCATCAAGGCGCTCTCGGTCTTCGGCAACGTCGAGGTCCGGGTCCCGGAGAACGTCTCGCTGCGGGGCACCGGCGGTGGCGTGCTGGGCAACTTCGAGGTGGACACGCTGGACGCCGTCGACCCGGACGCGCCCGTCGTCTATCTCGACGGCTGGGCCGTACTGGGCAACATCGAGGGCAAGCCGAAGCGCGGCAGACTCGTCGGGGACATCCTCGACCGGGTCCACCGCAAGGTCGACAAGAGTTTGCGCAAGCACCTGGACCGTTGACGGTCGTGAATTCCGGGGTCCCCGCGGCGGCCGGGGCCGGGTGCGGCCGGTGTTCCGCGGGCGTCGGCGCGCCCCCGGAAACCTGCGGTTCGGAACGGAGTGCATAGGCGCGCGTACAGCGGGTAGGCCTTGCTGCATCGTCTCTCGCTCGCGAAGCCGTCGTCAGGAGTAGACCCGTGCAGCAACCGCCGCATTCGTCCCTGCAGGTAGCTGCCGTACCGGCCCAGCGGGTGCCGGTGCGGGACAGGGATCAGGACGCGCCCTGGCACACCGAGGCGGTGTGCCGGCGCGACGAGGCCGGCCTGTTCTTCGCACCGTCCAAGGAACCCACCGCCGCCCGGCTCTCCCGCGAGGAGGCGGCCAAGCGGGTCTGCGCGCGCTGTCCGGTGATGGTCGAGTGCCGCGAGCACGCGCTGCTCCAGCCCGAGCCGTACGGCGTCTGGGGCGGCCTCACCGCCGCCGAGCGCCGTGTGGTGCTGGCCCGGCGCCGCCGCCGCGAGCTCGAACTGAAGAAGGCGCGCGCGGCGAACCGCATAGCGGCCGCGGGCTGACCCCTGGATCCTGCTGTTTCTGGATCCTGCTGTTTCTGGATCCCGCTGTCCGTTTGCCGGGTGCTGCCGGGTGCTGCCGGGTGCTTCCGGGGCGCCCGGGCGGGACCGGTCGGCGTCCGTGGGGGCCGTGATCCGCGCCGGTGTGCGCGTCGCGCGTGTCCTGCGGGGCCGTGGGTCGTTCGTACGTGAAGGGGGCGCTCCCTCCGCACCGGGGGCGCCCCCTTCACGTATGAGTGCGACCGCCGGTTGCGGCCGCCGGGTGGTGGCTACTTGGCGCGGTCGAAGTCGATCGCGCTGTACGCACGCAGCTTGCTCAGCCGGTGCTCGGAGTCGATCCGGCGGACCGTGCCGGACTTGGAGCGCATCACGATCGAGTCGGTCGTGGCGGTCTCGGACCGGTAGCGCACCCCGCGCAGCAGTTCGCCGTCGGTGATGCCGGTGGCGACGAAGAAGACGTTCTCGCCGGAGACCAGGTCGTCCGTGGTCAGCACGCGGTCGAGGTCGTGCCCGGCGTCGATCGCCCGCTGCCGCTCCGCGTCGTCCTTCGGCCAGAGCTTGCCCTGGATGGTGCCGCCCAGGCACTTCACCGCGCAGGCCGAGATGATGCCCTCGGGGGTGCCGCCCACGCCGAGCAGCAGGTCGACGCCGGTGCCCTCGCGCAGCGCCAGGATCGAGCCGGCGACGTCGCCGTCGGAGATCAGCTTGATGCGGGCGCCGGTCTCCCGGATCTCCTTGATCAGACCGTCGTGCCGCGGCCGGTCGAGGATGACGACGGTGACGTCCTCGGGTGAGGAGCGCTTGGCCTTGGCGACCCGGCGGATGTTCACGGACACGGGCGCGTCGATGTCGACGAAGTCGGCGGCCTCGGGGCCGGTGACCAGCTTGTCCATGTAGAAGACGGCGGACGGGTCGAACATCGAACCGCGGTCGGCGGCGGCGAGCACCGCGATCGCGTTCGGCATGCCCTTGGCGGTCAGCGTGGTGCCGTCGATCGGGTCGACGGCGATGTCGCACTCCGGGCCGGTGCCGTCGCCGACCCGCTCCCCGTTGAAGAGCATCGGGGCTTCGTCCTTCTCGCCCTCACCGATGACGACGACACCGTTCATCGACACGGTGGAGACGAGCGTGCGCATGGCGCGCACCGCGGCACCGTCGGCGCCGTTCTTGTCGCCGCGCCCGACCCAGCGGCCCGCGGCCATCGCCGCGGCTTCGGTCACCCGGACGAGTTCCAGGGCGAGGTTGCGGTCGGGGGCCTCGGAGGGAACCTCGAGTTCGGAGGGGAGCTGATGATTCTCGGTCATCGGAGCGCACCTTTCTGATACGGCGACGGCCGGATGAGGGTGTTGGCCCCGACTCTATCGCCAGGCTGACAAAATGAGCAGGGCCCCCCACGGATGAGCGCACCGGGCACCTGCGACGATAGGGGCGTGGCAGGTTCGAACGGCAAGCAGAAGACGGTCCGGGACATGATTCTTTCCCTGGGCCTGATCATGGTCGCGGCAGGTGTCATCTACATCTTCGTCCCGCACGACGATCACGCTCCCGACATCAAGCGGGTCGACTACCGCGTCGAGCTGCTGACGGCTCGGCGTGCGGCGTCGTACCCGGTGGCCGCGCCCGAAGGCCTGCCGGAGAGCTGGAAGGCGACCTCCGTGCGCTTCCGCGGCGACGAGTCCGACGCCTGGCACCTCGGCTTCCAGGACCCCGACGGGGAGTACGTGGCCGTCGAGCAGTCGACTCAGAAGCGCGCCGAGTTCGTCGAGGAGGCGAGCCAGGGCGCCAGGGCGACGAAGGTGACCGACGAGATCGGCGGCCGTACCTGGACCCGCTACACCGGGGGCCGCTACGACGCCCTCGTGCTGGAGAGCACCGACGGCTCCACGACGGTCGTGGCGGGCACGGCGTCCTTCGACCGGCTGGTGAAGATGGCCGAGGCGCTGAAGACGGCGTGAGCGCCGGGCGCCTTCCGGGGCGTACGCGGACATGACGAAGGCCCCCGGCGATGTGCCG